>CAZTSL010000019.1:38284-43457 GCA_964616915.1 uncultured bacterium | reverse complement strand
GCAAAGAATGAGCCAGATAAGTCCATGAAAACAAAATGATTTATCTTAAAAAATCAGTTTTGATCTTTGGTGGCTCGAAAATTGCTTAAAACAGTCGCATAACATCCCATTGTCCCTCTCATGTTGCGAGACGTATAAGATGAAAGACCGATCGTACTCCAAGCAATTCCGGCGTTTCGAAAGCAGCGTGAATGCTTCTCCAGATATCGCTGCGCATCACGGAAGGTGTCAAGAAAGAGGAGTGGGAGAGGGAACTTTCCAGGCGGAGGAGGCTCAGGGGCGTAGCCGGTCGAGCATCCTGGGAAAGGGGATCGCTTCCCGCACATGGGAGAGACCACACAGGTAAGCCACGCACCGCTCCAGTCCCATCCCGAAGCCGGAATGGGGGAAGGAACCGTAGCGCCGCAGATCGAGATACCAGGAGAACGCCTCCTGGGGGAGTCCGTGGGCCTCGATGCGTGTCAGCAGCGCCTCGAGATCGTCCTCCCGCTGGCCCCCGCCGATGAGTTCCCCGTACCCCTCGGGGGCGAGCATATCGACGCTGAGCGAGCGGCTGGCATCCTCGGGGTCGGGTTTCATGTAGAAGGCCTTCACCGCCGCGGGGTAGCGATGCACGAAGAAGGGGCGGTCGAAGGCTTCGGCGAGCACGGTCTCGTCCCCCCCCCCGAAATCGTTGCCCCATTGGAAATCGACCCCTCGTTCCCGCAGAATCTCCACAGCCTCGTCGTAGGTGATCCGGGGGAAGGGCTTTGCCACCTTCTCGAGGCGGCCGATGTCCCGGCCAAGCGCCTCGAGTTCCTTGCGGCGGTGTGTCAGGATATCCTGTACGATATAGACGAAGAAGTCCTCGGCAAGGTCCATGTTGTCGTCGAGATCCGACCAGGCCACCTCCGGCTCGATCATCCAGAACTCGGTGAGGTGCCGGCGCGTCTTCGACTTCTCCGCGCGGAAGGTCGGTCCGAAGCAGTACACCTTCCCGAAGGCGGCCGCTCCTGCCTCCATGTAGAGCTGCCCGCTCTGCGTAAGGTAGGCCTTCTCCCCGAAGTAGTCCGTCTCGAAGAGCGTCGTCGTCCCTTCGCAGGCACTCGGCGTGAAGATCGGCGCGTCGAGGAGGACGAACCCCCGCTCGTCGAAGTAGTTCCGGCAGGCATGGACGAGCCGGGAGCGGATACGCAGGATCGCGAACTGCCGCGAGGAACGGAGCCACAGATGCCGATGGTCGAGGAGGAAGGCGATCCCATGTTCCTTGGGGGTGATCGGATAATCGACCGCCTCGTGAACCAGTTCCACCCCCTCCACCCCGATCTCGAAGCCGATCGGGGAGCGCTTGTCCGCCCGGACCTCGCCGGTGACGACGATCGAGGACTCCTGCGACACTTTCCCCGCAAGTTCGAAGACCTCCGGCGTCACGTCCCCCTGGAAGACCACGCACTGGATGATCCCGGTGCCGTCCCGGAGTTGGAGGAAGTGGAGTTTTCCGCTCGAGCGTTTGTTGTAGAGCCACCCTTCGATCCTGACCTTCTCCCCTTCGTATCGGGCGATCTCTTCGATGTAGACCTGCTTCATAGCCTCGTGATTCCTCTTCTCGTCATCCGTGATGGTTGATATCCGCGCTTTGCGCGGGGGCGCCTCTCCCTCACAGGAGACGCTTGAGCCAGCGTTTCACCCGTTCGGTATAGGGCGGGTAGAGGAAGGTGGGATCGATCGCGCTGCTCCGTTCGAGGACGGCCTTGCGGTGACTGAACGCCTCGAAGCCGTGACGGCCGTGGTAGGCACCCATCCCGCTTTCCCCCACACCTCCGAAGGGGAGGTTCGGGTTGGCGGCGTGGTACATCACTGCATTGACGCAGACTGCACCGGAACTCGTCTGGGATAGGACCTTTTCCCGATTTGCTTCCTCCTCCGAGAAGATGTAGAGGGCCAGCGGTTTGGGGCGGGCGACCACGAAGCGAATCGCTGCGTCGAGATCGGAGATGGGGAGGATCGGGAGGATCGGCCCGAAAATTTCCTCCTGCATCACGGGGGCATCGGGTACGACGTCGGCGAGGATCGTGGGTGCGATGTAGCGCGTCTCCTCTTCTCCTTCTCCTCCGGTGACGACCTTGTCACGGTCCGCTTCGATGAGTCCCATGAGCCGGTGGTAGTGCCGCTCGTTGATGATCCGGCCGTAGTCGGGACTTCGCTTCGGGTCCTCCCCGAAGAATGAATGGATCGTGGCGCGGAGTCTCTCGATCAGGGCTTCCTTGCGCGTCTCGTGGACGAGGACGTAGTCGGGGGCGATGCAGGTCTGACCCGCGTTGTAGAATTTCCCCCAGGCGATCCGGCGCGCGGTGGTGTCCAGATCGGCGGTCTCATCGACGATGCAGGGGCTTTTGCCCCCCAGTTCGAGGATGACGGGGGTCAGGTGTTTCGCCGCGGCCTCCATGACGATTCGGGCGACGTTTCCGTTGCCCGTATAGAGGATGAGGTCCCAATCGAGCGCAAGGAGAGCGGTCGTCTCCGGCACCCCCCCCTCCACGACCACCGTGGCCTCTGCGTCGAGATAGCGGGGAAGGAGTTCGGCCAGGACCCGCGAGCTGTTCGGGGCGATCTCCGAGGGTTTCACCAGCGTGCAATTCCCGGCCGATATCGCGGCGACGAGCGGACCGAGGGTCAGGTGGATCGGGTAGTTCCATGCCCCGATGATCATCGTGCAGCCGTAGGGTTCCCGCCGGATGACACTCCTGGCCGGTTGCAACACGAGCGGCGTGGCGGTCCGCTCCGGCCGGACCCACTTGTGGAGACGTTTCCGCACGTAGCGGATCTCCTCCTTCACGAAGGAGATCTCACCGACATACCCCTCCATCTCCGGCTTTCCGGAGTCCGCATGGAGCGCCTCGAGGAGCGTTTTCTCCTGTTCGACGAGGAGGAGATGGAGACGTTCGAGCTGGTCGAGACGCCATGAAAGCTCCCGGGTTCTGCCGGTGGCGAACGTCTGGCGCAGACGCTCGAGCAACGGCGCAAAGGTGATCTCCGTTTGGTTCACGGCCGCTTGTGCGCACATTTCGGGTCCTCCTTCCCCCTTTCGGGGGATCGCACGATCGGTGAAGCGTGAAACAGGACGATACGAGAGAAGAGGATACCCCACAGGGCGTGAGATTGTCAATCGATCGAGCGGGAATTCCCAGGGCCACCCCTTCCACCGCTTCTCCCCCACGGGATGCGCAACGTCTCTTCCTCGGTCACCCGGGATCAGGTGGCGCATCTCGTGGGTACCGGCACCGACGATTCTGACGTACGCGCGCTCCGCGGCTCACTGCCTTTCCGTCACGGAGGACTTGACGGTGAAGTATTTCTGGGGAATCCGGCGGTACTCCATGAAGAGCCCCAGGAAGACCATGGTGAGGATCGCGCCTTGCAGCGCCAGATCCTGGGGAAGGGTCGTATGGCGGGCGATCAACCCCACGAGGGGGGCGGTCGAGGCGAAGAAGAAGCGTCCGGAGAGCGAAGAGATCGAAAGAACCGTGGCCCGCTTGTCCGCAAAGGTGTAGCGCAGGATCCGCTCGCTCATGATCGGCCCCGAAAGTCCCCGCACCCCCTGATGCCCGAGGATCAACAGGAAGCTCAGGGGATGAATCAGGACGCTCATCAGGAAGAGGGGAACGATCTGAAGGAGGATCATCATCAGGAGCGTCCCGCTCCGGCCGAAAGAGGCATCGAAGTCGTGTGCGAAATGGCTCGAGAGCGCAGCAAAGAGATTGAAGAGAGCAAATGCGATCCCAAAGGCCCATACCGGAAGCCCACAGAAACTCATGTAGGGTTGATAGAGCCACAGCAGCCAGGTCGAACTCCCCGAAAGAACGCCGAGGAAGAGGATCTGCCACCGGACCAGGCGGTGTTTGCGCACGAACTTCACCGCGTCCCCGATCAACGTCCGGTACCCATCGAGGTGACCCTTCCACGATGCTCCCTCCCCTGGCCGGTTGACCTCCCTGAAGCCGAGGGCGAAGCAGAATGCGGCGGCGGGCCCCAGCGCCGTCATCCAGAGCGTGGCCCGGTAGGAGTGGCTCCCGACGAACCCGCCGATCAGGTTACAGAGCGCAAAGACGATCATCTGGATCGCCCGTGCCCGACCCTCGAACGCCTTGAACTCCCCGGTCCGATCGAGGGCTTTGAGCGTATCGTAGAGGAGCGCGCTGTCCGCTCCGGAAAAGAACGTCGTGGCCACCGCCAGAATCGACTCCGCAACGAGGAAAACCGCAAAACCATGTCCCACGGCGTAGAGCACCACCCCCATGAAGACGAGGAAACAACCGGCAAGGAGGCTCGTCTTCTTTCCTACCCGGTCGGCGACCATTCCGGTCGGCACCTCGCAGAGCACGACCGCGATCGCGTAGATGCCCTGCAGCAGGAAAATCTCGAAGAGATCGAGACCGTTGTCCTGCCAGAAGAGCACGAGCACCGGCACCATGAAGGGGGTGAACGACACGGCCGAAAAAAAGGGGTATCGCCGGAGATTGCCCTCCAGGGAGGGCGGCTGCGCCTGGGGAATCATCGGATCGGTTGCTCCTGCGTTCATCCTTTGGGAGCGAGGACGCCGCCGTGGATATGAGGAAGGGAAGGGAAGGCCAAGCCTGCGGGCCGTGGGGATGGGTGACGGGGGAGAAACGCCTTCCAGTTGGAGGAGGGACGAGCCGTGAGGAGAACGAGGATCAATCGGCCGCGCAGGTGCCTGCCGTCGCGCCACAGCCGGAGGAACAGGCGCTCTCCTTCCCCGAGGATTCCGTCGTGGAAGCCTTCCCGCCCTTCTTTGCCGCACCATTTCCCTTGCGGGCGTAGTCGGTGACGTACCAGCCGCTTCCCTTGAGGACGAAGGAGGAGTTCGAGATCAACTTGCGGGGATTGGGGGCTCCACAGAGGGAGCAGGTGTCGAGCGGGTCGGCCGTGATCTTCTGGACGGCTTCGAATTCCTGGTGACACGAATCGCAGCGGTATTCGTAGATCGGCATCCTTGCTTCTCCTCTCGGCATCGGGACTCGGTCGAAGCAGTATCGACGCGGGTGCGCGTCACGTTCGTTCCGAATGTCCGGTGAAGAGGGGATCTCTCCCCGCTTCACGACAGGAACCTATCGTAAGAGTAAGCACGAAATTCGAATTGTCAAGGGCATGGCCGCGCTTCTGCCCCTCCCTTCCC
>CAZTSL010000019.1:0-38184 GCA_964616915.1 uncultured bacterium | reverse complement strand
AAGCACGAAATTCGAATTGTCAAGGGCATGGCCGCGCTTCTGCCCCTCCCTTCCCCGTCTCTCCGCCGATGAGCCTTCGTTGCCACGACCGGCTCTTCAGGCGGAAGAGGTAGAGCCATGCCGCCGCCCCGCCCCCTCGTTCTGGGCCGCAAGCGGCGTAACCGCGTTGAGGACCCCGAGCCAGAGGGAGGTGCTCGCAAGGAGGACCATCGAGGCCAACCCCACGGCGCCGAGCGATACGGCCCCCAGGCGTCCCACGAGCATCGTATCGACGAGCCCCGTGAAGGTATAGGAGAGCATCGCAGCCGAAGCCGGGATCGAGAGGCGAAGCACCGCTTCGACCCGTCCGTACCATCCTTCGGGTTGCTGCATGACCGAAACTCCCTCTCCCTTCCCGAGGAGCAGGGGATGGGGAATCCTCGGGACGTTACGATTCGGAAGCGGAGAACGACCGGAGGCGCAGGATCCCGATCGGCACTTCAGGGACCGGTGGTCCGATCTCCCCCTCGGAGAGAGGGGCGCCGGGGACCCCGGTAGCGGTAGTGGCCGGTGATGGGAAACGCAAAGAGGCGATCTTCGACCTTCGGGCCGGCACCGATGTTGTGGACGACGAGGGGACGGCGTCCGTCTGCGCTGCGGTGATGCACGACGATGCCGATGTGGGGCAGCCCGCCGGGAAGACGCCAGGTGACGAGATCGCCCGGCCGGTAGTCCACGGGATCGCCGGTGACCGGAAGCTCGGCCCCCTGGCGCCGAAAGAAGGTCTGGAGATTGAGTACCCGGCGGTGGTCGATGTTCGGATCGGGGCGGGTGAGTCCCCAACGCTTCGGGTACGCGGAGAAGTGGGCCTTCATGTCCTCATGGACGAGGCGCTGTAGATCAATGCCGAGGGCGCGATAGGCCCGAATGACGAGATCGGTGCATACCCCGATGTCGTCGGGGACATCCCCGCCGGGATAAGGGATCCACCGGTAGCTTCCGTCGTAGGTGACGGCGTGCTTCGTGCGCTCGAGCGCGGCGGCCACGAGGCGTTCGGCGAAATCGTCCCTGCCGTCCCGCGTACCGGCGGCTCCCGCGATCGCGAGGAGGAGGAAGAGGGCACTTCCCCTCCTGGCGAGGAATCGCCGAGGGGAAAGGATCGCCGCAGAAAGGCTCACGTCCCCGCTTCCCACGAGGCGAGATATTCCTCCTGCTCCGGGGTGAGACGGTCGATCTCGATGCCCATCGATTCGAGCTTGATTCGTGCGATCTCACGGTCGATCGTCTCGGGGACGGTGTAGACCTTGCGCTCGAGTTCGGCGGCGTGCTCATGGATATAGCGCGCAGAGAGGGCCTGGTTGGCGAAGCTCATGTCCATGACGCTGGAGGGGTGGCCTTCGGCCGCGGAGAGGTTGACGAGCCGGCCCGCAGCCAGGACGTTGATCCGCCGTCCATCGGGCATCGTATATTCCTCGACGAACTCCCGGATCTGCCGCCGGCTTCTGCACATCTCCGCAAGCGCGGAGAGTTCGATCTCGATATCGAAGTGTCCCGCGTTGCAGAGGATGACGCCATCCTTCATGAGGGGGTAGTGATCCCGGGCGATCACGTGTTTGTCACCGGTGACCGTGCAGACGAAGTCCGCCTCCTTTGCGGCGGCGGCCAGGGGCATGACGCGGAAACCGTCCATTCTGGCCTCGAGGGCACGCAGTGGATCGATCTCGGTGACGATGACGTCGGCGCCCATGCCCCGGGCGCGCATCGCCACGCCGCGGCCGCACCAGCCATAGCCGCAGACGACGAAGACCGATCCGGCGATCAGGCGGTTCGTGGCGCGCACGATCCCATCGATCGTCGATTGGCCGGTGCCGTAGCGGTTGTCGAACATGTGCTTCGTCTTGGCCTCGTTGACCGCGACGACGGGGAAGCGGAGCTTCCCCTGATCGGCGAGGCTGCGCAGCCGGATGACCCCCGTCGTGGTCTCTTCGGTGCCGCCGATCATCTCCTCGAGGAGTTCGGTGCGGTCCTTGTGGAGGGAGCCGACGAGATCGGCGCCGTCGTCCATCGAGATCATCGGTTTCCTGTCGAGGACGGCATGGATGTGGCGGTAGTAGGTTTCACGGTCCTCCCCGTTGATCGCAAAGACGGGGATCTCGGAGAATTTGACGAGGGCTGCGGCAACGTCGTCCTGGGTGCTCAGGGGATTCGAGGCGCAGAGTGCGACATCTGCACCGCCGAGTTTGAGCGTGCGCATCAGCGAGGCGGTTTCCGTCGTGACGTGGAGACAGGCCGCGATCCGTACCCCCTTCAAAGGTTGCTCCTTCGAGAAACGCTCGGCGATCTGATTGAGGACGGGCATGTTCTGGTTCGCCCATTCGATCCGGAGTTGTCCCTTGTCGGCAAGGGTGAGGTCTTTCACGTCGTAGTTCATCGGTAATGGTCCTTGATTTTGGGGAAGATCGGATCGCAATCGTCTGGATCTTGGAGAGGAGATCAGCTTGCGATCGTCTGGAGTGCTTCGACTTTATCCGTTCTCTCCCAGGTGAATTCCGGCTCGCTGCGTCCGAAGTGGCCGTAGGTGGCCGTCTTCCGGTAGATCGGGCGCAGGAGGTCGAGGGACTCGATGATCCCGGCGGGCTTGACCTGGAAGACCTCGCGGACGATCTCGGCGAGCCGATCACCGGGAATCTTGCTCGTGCCGTAGGTTTCGACGAAGATGGAGACGGGTTCGGCCACGCCGATCGCGTAGGCGAGTTGGACCTCGCAGCGTTCGGCCAGACCGGCGGCGACGATGTTCTTTGCGATGTAACGGGCCATGTAGGAGGCGGAGCGATCGACCTTGCTCGGGTCTTTGCCGGAGAAGGCGCCACCGCCGTGGCGGCCCATCCCGCCGTAGGTGTCGACGATGATCTTTCGGCCGGTCAGACCGGAGTCTCCATGGGGGCCGCCGATGACGAATTGCCCGGTGGGATTGATGTGGTACTTCGTCTGCGGGGTCAGCAGGTCTGCGGGAATCACCTTCTTGATCACCTCTTCCATGAGGGCTTCACACAGCGTCTCGCGCGAGACGTCTTCCGTGTGCTGGGAGGAGAGGACGACGGTATCGACGGCCACCGGCTTCCCCCCTTCGTAGCGCACGGTCACCTGGGCCTTGCCATCGGGACGGAGGAAGGCGAAGAGTTTCTTCTTGCGGATCTCGGTCAGACGGCGGGTGAGCTTGTGGGCGAAGGTGATCGGCATCGGCATGAGTTCTTCCGTCTCGCGGCAGGCGTAGCCGAACATCATCCCCTGGTCGCCGGCCCCCTGTTCGTGCGCTTCACTCTCGTCCACCCCCATCGCGATATCGGGAGATTGCCGGTCGATCGAACTGACGACCGCACAGCTCTTGTAATCGAAGCCCATGGCGGAGTCGTCGTAGCCGATATTCCGTACGACCTGTCGAACGAGTTCGGGGACGTCGAGGCGGGCGGAAGTCGTGATCTCCCCCACGACTACGACGAGACCGGTCGTCACGAGCGTCTCGCATGCCACCCGGCTCTTGATATCCTGTTCGAGACAGGTGTCGAGGACGACATCGGAGATCTGATCCGCGATCTTGTCCGGATGTCCTTCGGTGACCGATTCGGAAGTGAAGAGGAAGCTGGATCCTGTCATCGTGAAAGTTCTCCTGGCGATGGATTTTGGCCCCCTCCGCGGGTTCCGGAACGACCGTCGTCTTGCGGAAGCGTCCGATACGATGAAGGGGATCGTCCAGAAACGTGAACCTCTCGCTCCGATCCTCACGAAATGGAGGATTCGTTGCAGAGACCTTTCCGGGCACACGCAATATCTGCGGGGAAACGGCACGATTTCAGAGAAGGTGGAGCGCATTCCCGGGGTGCATGCGTGAAGACCGGCCCGGACGCCTCGCCCGGCATCGTCGGACGGGGAAGAGGCACCGACGACGGTCGAATCGACACGAGGCGATCTGTCATGGAGGGGTATCTTATCCCCATGCCGAAGCCTTGTCAACCTTGAACCCGGGACAGGATCGATCCATGAAAGAGGCTCGATCGGCGGGAAAGGGTTCTGAGAGGTTCAGGGATCGATTCTGGATGCCACGATTGATTCATGGCGGGATTCCTGGTATGATGATCGTGGTCGGTGATACCGATCGTCGTATGCGTCTCATGCTTTGGGGAACACGATAGGGGGAACGCCGATGAGTGGATGAAGATCAGATGTCGATCGTGACAGGGAGGAGTGATCCAGGATGACGAATTCGAACGAAGAGCCGGTCCCGCACACTTCGATCGTAGCAGCTCCCCAGCCGGTGACGCCCCAGGCGCCCGATCCCCTCGAGCGGGTTCTGATCCAGATCGGATCCTGGACCGACAGCGTGGTCTTGCAAGGGATGCGGACGATCTTCGTGGGGCCGAGGAACCGGCGTCTGAAGGTCTTACAGCGCCGGATTCACCATGCGCACCAGGTCAAACGTTTCTACAGCCAGGCTCCCTTTCTCGAAGATCCCGACAATTTCTTCCATCCTCCTCAGGCCTTTCCCGACGTGCGTTACCGGTATCGGAAACGAACGAAGGGGGGAACGATCTGGGACTTCCGCTTCCCGAGCGGTTTCTCTCCCGTCTTCACCGAATACCGGATGAAGTACAACTCCTACAAGGAGAACCAGACCGTCCACGGCCGGCTCTGGCAGCACGACACGCCGGGGAGGCCCACCGTGATCTGCATCCACGGGTGGGGATGCGGCTATCCCGCCTTCGAGGAGCGGGTCTTCAACGTTCCCTTCCTCTATCGCCTGGGTCTCAACGTCCTCATCTACATCCTCCCCTTCCATGGGGCCCGCACACCGGCTTCCGCCGGGATGTCGGGGCGCTTCTTCCTCAGTCCGAACCTGGCGCGCACGAACGAGAGTTTCGCGCAGTCGATCTTCGAGCTGCGCACGCTGATGCGGCTCCTGCGGGAGCGGGGTTCCGGGCCGATCGGAGCGATCGGGGTGAGTCTTGGGGGCTACACCACGGCGCTCCTGGCCAGCGTGGAGCCCTCGCTGGCCTTCGCGATTCCGATCGTCCCCTTCGCCTCCCTTGCCGATCTTCTCTGGGAGCATGGTCGATATGGCACGCTCGAACGGTTGCTCGAGAAGTCTTCCTTCACCCGGGAGGACATGAAGGCGACCTTTGCGGTGCACACGCCCCTTGCGCTGACGCCGAAACTGAAACGCGAGTCCCTCTTCATCGTCGCGGGGAAGGGGGATCGGATCTGTCTTCCCTCTCACGCCCAGGCCCTCTGGGAGCATTGGAACGCTCCCCGGATCCACTGGTTCCCGGGGGGACATCTCGCCCAGTTCAAGCGGGGCGCCTTCCTCACGGAGATCCGGGAATTCCTCGAAACGAGAGGATTCATCCCCGCTGAAACCTCCTGATTCGGTGTGAACATCCCATCACTCGAAACGGATCATCACACCGATTTGACCGAAGCCGCTTGCTTCGATATCGAAGTCGAAATTCGTGCCTGCGGCGGCGGAGATCTCGAGAAAAAAGCAGCGCAGGCCCAATCCTGCGGTGATCCGCCCTTCTCCCCCCCGGAGGGTGTTCGAAATCCCGGAACGAAGTGTGGCGCTGGCCCACCGGTGGGTCAGGAGCCACTCGGAACCGAAGCTCACCTCCCGTGTCGTGACCTCCTCGACCGTCCCCTCCACGGCGTCGAAACCGAGACGGCGGGTATTCCGTGTGGCGTCGAGATCGAACTCGACCCGCCACCACGGGGCGATCCACCCCCCCACCCCGAACCGGACCATCGGAGGAAACTTCTCCGTCTCCCCTCCCCCCACATCGATACGGGGAGCGGTCAGATTCTTCCCAACGATCGCGATCGCGACCCGGTCGTTGGCCAGGGGATAGGAAAGCCCCAGATCGAAGGTGAAGGCGACGCCGTTGAACGCGATGCCGGCCGCCTCCTCCCGCAGAAAGCTCTCCATCCGGTCGATCGTCCGAAGGGGAACATGTCCCTCGATCCCCACCCCTCCGATCGCCTTGAGGCTCAACCCCACGGAAGGTCCACCGGAGCGGATCCGGCGGCCGTGGCTCAGCGCGATCTCGCCGATCTGGAGACCGGAGACGTTGGCGCTGTATTCCCCGGGAAGGTCGGGGAGGAAGGTCACCCCCGACACCCCTGCCGCAGCCGTGTCGTAGGAGACGAAGTGGAGGGCGTAGCGCGCCCACCGCAGGCCCAGGGAAACATTCGGTTCGATCTGGGCGAAATCCCCTCCCAGCGCCTCCACGGCGGCGACCGCCACGGCGATGTCCGCGAACGCCTCCGTTTCGATCGCCTGGTTGACCGCCGCGATCGCGGCATCGGTGCGCGCGAGGAAGTCGTTGCGGTTCTCATAGCTGCTTCCCAATTCGAGGTGAAGATCGACCTCCCCACCCTCCGCGAGGCGGGCCGGGTTCCAGTATGGGGCAAGCCCCCCCTCCGCCAGCGCAACACCGGCCCCCCCCATCCCCGCTTCCCGGGCGGTGAGGTGCCGGAACGCCCCGCCAGAGGCGTCCCGCACCAGAAAGACGTGCCCGATCAGAAGGAAGAGGAGAGAAACGCGCCACTTGCCCATACCACCCCTTTCGTCTCGAAGGCGATCCGCGGCGAGGTGCGCCGCTTCCCGTGGAAAACCGCTCATCACGACCCGTAACGGCGATGATAGGGCGCTCTTGACCGGATGTAAAGGGAGGGAGCAGGGCGGCAGGAGGAGGAGGGAAGGTCAGCCGATTCGAGGGAGCCCCCTCAGTGGCAAGGCGGCCGCGTGCGTCTCGATACGCCGAGAAGGAAAGGGGAAACGAGGAGGAGGAGGATCATCGCGCAACGCGCATACCGATCGGGGAAAAAGCCGGGAAAGAGGGCACAGGTGACCTCGGGATCACAGGGATCCCCGAGACCATCCCCGTCCGCGTCGGCCTGGTCGGGGTTCGCATCCTCCGGGCAGTTGTCGCTCCCCTGGCATACCCCATCCCCGTCGGGATCATCGGGGTTGTCGGCGGGACAGGGGTCACAGACGTCCCCCGCGCCATCCCCGTCCGCGTCGGCCTGGTCGGGGTTCGCATCCTCCGGGCAGTCGTCGTGGAGATCGGGAACGCCATCCCCATCCCCGTCGGCATCCTGCGGATCACCGGAAAGGATCACGAAGGGGGCACTCCGTACCCCGGGGGTGCTCTCGCATTCCCCCGCCATCATGGAGATCCGAAAGCATGCGGCATCGCTCTCCACCTCCGGCAGGCGCCATGTGAGGCTCGTCGTTCCTGGCGCGGTCTGGGCCACGACGTTTTGCCAGCTTCCATCCGTCACCTCGACATCGTCCACGTACCATCCCTCCGAAGAGAGGATCCGGTCCGAAGCCATCCGGAAACGGAGGGAGAGCTGGTGACCGGCAAAGGCGGAGAGATCGACGACCGTCTCGATGAAACCGTGGCTCTCCCCCGTGAAGGCGCCACGGCCGCCGATCGGACTCCACGTACCCGACACGATCGTGCCGGGATAGCCATTCTCCTCGATCATGAGCCCCGCGTCCTCGAAGGGCCCGCCGTCGATGCTGAACTCGATCACCCCCCCGTCGAATCCTTCCTCGAGGTCGTAGAAGTGATGGAAGCGCAGGTGCGCATCCGCCGGCACGGTGAAGGGCTCGAGCACGAGATACTGATCGCTCACCCGGTCGCTGCCGGCCGCGAAGAAGGCATGGGAAGGGGAGTGGAAACGGGTGGAGACGGGCATCCAGTCGTTGAGCCCGGCGCCATGCGATACGCTCCACCCCGAGCGTTCCCCCTCCATGTCGTCGAAGAGGAAGGGATCGCAGCGATCGGTGAAGTCGATCGAAAAGGTCGCCTCATCGGGAATTCCTTCCCGACTCCAGGCGATCGTCACCTCCTCGCCGGCCTGGTGATGCTCCCCTCCCGACGGGGAGAGGAAGCTCGGAGCGGGCAGTGGAACGCATTCGATCAGGTTCCGATCCATCGCACACTCCGCGATCCGTTCCCGGTTGGCCCCCCCGTTGAGCGTCTCGTCGGCGAGGATCATCGCAGAAACCGCATTCTCGAAGGCCTGGTCACTCATGTCGGGGAGGAGGTAGAAGTGGCTCTCCAGGGCCAGCTCGAGGGTCGCCTCCCGCCCCAGGTCGCGAAAGATACAGGTCAACATCGCGGACCAGTAGCGGCCATCGTCGTGGACCTCGCTGGGTTTCCCCGAATACGCCCCGATATCCTCGCCGGTCGTCTCGTCCGTTCCGTCGATCCAACGAAGGGCCGTCGTGCCGCGTACCGGCGTGCCGTAGGAGACCGCATCCCACTCCGCGATCGCGGCCCACCGATCCTGGGTCTCCTGATACGCGGAGCTTCCCCGGTCGAGATTGAACATCCCGGCGAGGAAGTCCCCGAACCCTTCACCGATCGCACGCTGCTCGGTCCGGAAACCGATCCCCCATCCCGGAACCTGGTCGTCGAGGATCGCATGGCCATACTCGTGGAGGATCACATCGGCGTCCTCCGCGTCATCGACGCCGCCATCTCCGAAGTGGAGCCCCTTGTCGTCCGAACTGTAGAAGGCGTTGTCACTGTCGTAGTAGTGCGCATGCGCCGGGATCGATCGGTTGTTGATCGAGGTGAAGCCGAGCGTATCCTGGATGTAGCGTTGCACAGCATCGATGGCATGGTAGACGATCCCCTCCTCGAAGCGGTCGTCGGAACGGGTGAAATCGAAGGTGTAGGGAGGGGTGCCGTCGGGATCGGCCGCCTGACAGGCGGGCTTGTATGCCCCCGTGATCCCTGTCGCGCACAGATCGACGAAGGGGCCGACGAGCCGGTTTCCGGAAAGGCCAAAGAGCGGAATCTCCACCCGCGCATCCGTGAGCGCCGGTGTGTCGGCATTCTCTTCGTCGGAGAGTGTCGGATCGTTCGTCGCCTGCACCGCATTCGGATCGTAGACGAAGGCCCGGTCGAAGAAGAGTTCGTTCCACCGATCGATCACCCTCCCCCGCTTCGCATCGATGAAGAGGTGCCAGTCGCCGAGGGGTTCGAGCGTGGGCCAGCGGATCTCCCAGACGAGGCGCCCCTTGCCGATCCTCGGATCGATCCGGAGAGCGATCTTCGGCCGTCCTCGCGCCTCACGCACGATGCCGATCGCCCCTCGAGCGATCGAAAGGGCCTCGGTCGCCGGGATCTCCGGCTCAACAGAGAGATGAAGCCCTCCGATCGTCCGGTCCTCGATCAATTGCACCCGCCCCTGCCGGTCGTAGTGGACGCCGAGGTAGGCGAAGGCCACCGGAACGTCCCGGTAGTACTGATGGAAGCGGACGTGGTATGCGCCCTTCCCCACCCGGACGACCTCGGAGACGAGATCACGGTCGGAGATCCCCGCGGCATCGGCATAATGCGCGATCACGATTTTCCCGTTATGGAGGGGATCGGCCGTGGGATCGACGAAGATGCCCGGATCGACGATCCGACTCCCTGCCATCCTCCCCCCCCCGTACGCCGCGGTGACGGAGATCCACCACAGGGTGGTGAGCATCCATGTGAGGGAAACGAAGGTTTTTCCTCCCATCCTCTTTCCTCCTTTGGGAAAAGGGTCCCCGACCGGACAAAGGCGCGAAGCGTCCCCTTTGCCAGGGCAGGGCACCGGTTTGCGGTTCGCCGCGTCGAGGGACGCAGCCACGCACCGCACCCCACGGAAGGAATCGAAATGGGAGAGAAGGAGAGATCGACCCGACCGGGCGCGGCGCATCCGGTAGCGGGTGAAAGCAAGGACGAGACCAACGAGGAGATATTCGGTGGGGAAGGGGGAATCTCCCGGAAGCACGAGGCTCGAACGACCACCACAGCGGACACGAGGGTCACACGCATCCCCGATACCGTCCGGATCCCGGTCCTCGGGCTCCGGATTCGCCTCCTCCTTGCAATCGCCGCGGCCTCCGCCAAAGCATCGAGAGCATCCTGGGCATAGCGCTGCCGGACGCCCGCTGCGCCTGATCGGCCTGGCCTGACCACCCGACGCCTCTGCCACGCCTCACCCACCTCGCCGCTCTCCCTCACCAGGCGTGGAGAGGGACGGGTGCGCCCAAATCTCTTCATTCTTGCTTCATCCTAGCATCTTACCTCCTACGCCACCTGCCGCCGTCTCGCCGGTTCTCCTGCCCTCGGCGCGACGGCCAATCCCCGGGCGCCGGATCTGGACTTTGCCGGGGCCCTGGCATCAATCCGGAACGCCCATGACAGGCAGAAGGGAATTGTGATACGATGGAGAGATCGAGCCGGCAGGGTGCACGCGCACCGGAGAGACGACGAGGTGAAGATGAATCGAAGGAAATCGAGATCCGGCGTGAAGATCGGGATGCTCTGCATCCTCCTCTGGCTCTTCGGAGGGGGCCGGAACGCGCGGGGGGAAGGGGTTCGGGTCGTTTCCTCCTCGGAGCAGGGGGTCGTCATCGATCTCGATCTCGGTCTCCCCCGGCATGTCGATGGGGGGATACGGCTCGATCTGCCGGCCGGCAGGGGGATGACGATCCTCCAGGGAAACGAAGGCCGCTCCCCCCTGCCCCGCCTCTTTCTCAACGTCGGGGTCCTGCCCGGCCGCCGGGTCTCCCTGCGCATCACCCCCCTCGAGGCGGCGATTCCTTTCCCCCTCCCTCCCGATGGGAAGGGAGGGCTCCCGAAGTGCCTGGGGGAAATCGGGGATATCGTCTTTTTTGGGCATCTCAAGATCGCACGGGTGCGGGTGAATCCCTTCCTCCCGGAAGGGGAGCGCCTCCACTTCTACCGACGGCTGCGTCTCTCCCTCGATTTCACCGATCCGGTCCCCACGGAGCGACGGATTCCCGCCCAGGAGGCGGCGCGTCCCTTCGCCGCCCTCTACGACGCTGCGGTCGTCAACCCCTCGGAGCGCTGGCTCGGACGCGTGGAGACGCAAGGGGTGGAGACGAGCGAAACCGAAGGAGAGACGGTTCTGGACATCTTCGTGGAGGAGACGGGGTTCCATGAACTCGACCTTTCCGCCATGGAGGAAGCGGGGTTCCCCATCACCGATCCTTCCCACCTCCAGCTCTTCCGGGGGGGGGAACCGGTCGCCATCGAGGAGACCCCTTCCGCGATCCGCTTCTACGGGGAAGCGCCGCAAGACCCCTTCCTCCGCTTCGAGGTCTATCGTCTCGTAGAGGGGGACGCCCCCGGCCTTCGGATCGGAACGGTCGATGGCACCCCGCACGACGAACCGCGCCTCGAGACCTTTCCCGATACGCTCCACTTCGAGGAGAACCGGGAGGCGCACTTCAATGTCGGGCTGGGGGAAAAGGACGACAACTGGTTCTGGAGTCGGATCGGGGGGAACGAATCGACCTTTCGTCTCGAACTCCCCCCCTTCGACGAAGATGCGCCTGCACGCCTGCGGATCACGGCGCGGGGGGAGACCACGGATCAGAACTCGATGACCGAGGATCACCGGATCGCGGGGGAGATCGGCGGATTCTCCTTCACCTCCTTCGGCTTCGACGGGCTCACCGAGGCCACGGTCGAGTTCCCGCTCGATCCCGGGGTGCTCGTCGAGGGGGAGAACCTCCTCCGGATCCGGGCCGCGGGGGAGAACGAGGCGGTGGTGGACCGCTTCTTCCTCAACCATGTCGAGATCGACCTCTCCCGCCGCTTCGTTGCCGAGGGGGACGAACTCCGTTTCGTGGGGGAAGGGGGAGCGCATCGGATCGCGATCTCCGGTTTTACGGGGAACGAACTCTTCCTCTACGACATCAGCGATCCGGACCATCCCCGCCGGGTCGAAGGGAGCGAAATCACGGCGCAGGGGGGGGAGAAGACGCTCACCTTCGCCACGTCGGGGGAGGAGTCCCGCAGCTATCTCGCCCTCTCGCGGGAACGGATGCGAAGGCCTCCCCGTCTTCGCCTGGCGATCCCCTCCACCCTCACCCTCCCGAGCAACCAGGCCGACTACCTCATCATCACGCCCCGGGACTTCCGGACGGGGGCGGAGCGAATCGCCCTCTTTCACCGGGAACGCGGACTTTCCGTCAAGGTGATCGACGTCGAGGAGATCTACGACACCTTTTCCTTTGGCCGGAAAACCCCGCGAGCGATCGCCGCCTTCCTCCGCTACGCCTTCGAGGAATGGCTCACGCCGGTGCCGAGCTACGTCCTCCTCGTCGGGGATGGACACTTCGACTTCAAGAACTACCAGAACACGAACGTTCCGAACTACATCCCCCCCGATCTCGTGCCCACGCAGTTCCTCAAGACCGTTTCCGACAACGTGCTCGTTGCCGTGTCTGGTGTCGATCTCGTCCCCGACATGGCGATCGGACGCTTGCCGGTCAACACGGCCGAGGAACTCGAGGCGATCACGGACAAGATCTTCCTCTATGAGCTGAACGGGAACCTGCAACCCTTCGTGCGGCGGGTCATCCTCGTTTCCGACAACGCGGATGCGGCGGGGGACTTCGAGAACGAATCGAACGCCCTCGCGCAGCGGGTACCCCCCTCCCACGAGACAGAGAAGATCTATCTCTCCCAGCAGGGGGAAGGGACGCACGACGAGATCCTCTCTGCGTGGAACGGCGGAGGGGTCTTCCTCAACTATCTGGGGCATGGGAACACGGAAGTCTGGGCGCACGAGCAGATCTTCACGCGCTTCGACGTCCCGGCCCTTCAGAACGGGCTTCGTCTCCCCCTCCTTCTTACGCTCAACTGTTTGAACGGGTACTTCATCATTCCCTCTCCATCCTCCGACGCGCTCGCCGAACTCCTCCTGGCGACGCCCTCCGGTGGGGTGATCGGCGCCTTCTCCCCCTCGGGGTTGTCCACGGACTTTGCGGCCTTCGTCTTCGACGAGAACCTCTTTCGGGGTTTTTTCGAGGAGGACGTCCGGGAGATGGGCAACCTCCTCTCCCTGGGAAAGGCGCTCCTGCCGCCCGACGGGATTTTTGCGCAGATCTACGACATCTTCCTCCTCTTCGGGGATCCCGCGTTGCGGCTCCTCTCCCCCTTCGACCGGGACAACGACGGAGTCGGCGACGACGAGGACGACTGCCCAGAGACCTTCGATCCGGGGCAGGAGGATGGCGATGGGGACGGGATCGGTGATGTCTGCGACCCGATCGAGAATCCCTCGACCACCGACGAGACGGGGGGGACGAGCGAGGAGGGGCCCCTCTCCGGTGAACCGACGGAGGGTGGGTTGACGAGCGGGGAAATTTCCGGTACCACAGTGGAGAGCGCGTCCCCTTCCCCAGGGGAGACATCGAGCGGGGAAGGGGGGGGGGGATGCTGCGGGATCGTCCCCGTGGCGCCCAGGCGGCTCCTCCCTTCGGCGCTCCTCCTCCTCCTCCTCGAGTTCCGCCTCTGGCGCCGGCTGAGAAGACGATAGGACGATGATGGACCACGAACCGAAGGGACCGACCGCAACAAGACGGACCCGTGCGCTCGAATTCCAGGAGGCCCTGGCCGACTTCTCCCGGCATATCGACGAGATGCACGAGGCGATGATCGACCTCGATGCCTACGAATTCCTCGGTATCCCCGACGATTTCACACCCCAGGACCTCAAGATCGCCTACCATCGGCTTGCCCGCGAGTTGCGCGATCCCCGTTTCTACCGGAAGGTCACCGCAGCCGTCCGGGAGCGGATCGATGAACTCTTCGACTACATCACTCATCTCTACGAGACCCTCCAGCACCCCCAGCGCCGGGCCGCCTACGATGCGCGCCGGAGAATCCGCAAGGCGATCGGAAAGATCACGCGGGAGGCCGCCTATCAGGCTTCCCAGCACTTCCTCGCCGGCCAGGGAGAAATCAAAAAAGATGCCTGGAAGGAGGCTGCCAAGTGTTTCCGATCGGCCTGGGAGTGTGATCCGGGCAACGAGGTCTATTCGATGTACCTCGGCTGGGCGCTCTTCCAGGTCCAGAAGAAGAGCGCCCAGAAGAACTTCAGCCAGGCCAAGGAGTTCCTCTTCTTCAGCAAGAAGCTCAACCGAACGCAAAAGCTGACGAACCGCTATCTGGCCGAGATCGCGCTCCTCGAAGGACGAATTCATCTCGCCCGCGAGTACGTGGAGGACGCGCTCGCCGAGGAGCCGCAGGACCGGGCTTTGCGCGAACTCAAGGCGCAGATCGAGGTTCGCATCGAGGCCGTGGACCGGGAACGGATCGGCTTCGACCGGCTGAATGCCGAGGAACTCGAGATCGTGAATCTGCACAACCAGCTCCGGCGGATGACCTACTACGAACTCCTCGAGATCGATCCCGATGCCTCGCCTGTGGAGATCCGGCTGGCCTTTGCGCGGGCGATCAAGCGTTTCCATCCGGACCGGCACCACGGCCGGATCGGGCCCCAGATCCTCCCCCTCCTCGACGAGGTGATCACGCGGATCATCAACGCGCACCGGGTCCTCTCCTCGCCGGAACTTCGGAAGCGCTACGACGAACACCTGAAGGCAAAGCGCACCCGTCCGCCTTCGAAACCGGAAAGATCCGAGGGACGACGATGACCATCCAGACCGGCCTTCCCGACGTCATCGCTCAGTTCTTGCCCATCATCATCTTCTTGACCGTGGGACCGATCGTCCTCTATGTGAGCATCCGGACTTCCCGGAAACGCAAGCAGGTCTGGCGGGAGGTGGCCGATGCCCTCTCCGCCCGCTTCGAGGAGGGGAAGTGGTTCGCCTTCCCAAAGATCCGCTTCGAGCCGAAACCGGGGATCGGCGCCACCGTGACGGTCCATTCCACGGGGGGGAAGAACAAGACCTACTTCACCGACGTGATCTTCGAGCCCGTCCCTCTCGACTGTCGGCTCCAGATCGGGCGTCAGGGCTTCTTCTCGCAATTGACGAAGGTCTTCGGTGCCCAGGACATCGAGACGGGGGATCCGGCCTTCGACGAGAAATTCGTCGTCAAGGGGGATCCGGCCGATGAAATTCTCGATCGCCTCACGGAGAGGGTTCGATCCCTCATCCTTTACCTCCAGAGCCTCGAGAAGGAGGGCCAACTCACGCTTAAGCTCGAGGATCATCGACTCACGGTCACGAAGCTCGGATTCATCTCCGAGACAGGAGCGCTCCTGGACTACATCCGCGCTACACGCCGTCTGCTTCTGGCGCTGCTGGATGGAGAAGCCGCCGTTGCGCAGTCCGCCCGTCCTATGGGGGAGATCTCTCCTCCGGTGCCCCCCCCGGCTGCCGGGGCGGCCGGAAGCGTGACCTGCCGCACCTGCGGTGGCCCGATCCCGGCCGGAGAATCGTACGCGATTTGCCGGAAATGCGGCCGGACCTATCACCGCGCCTGCTGGGATCTCTCGAAACGGTGTGCCGATCCCCTCTGCGCATCGACGCGGATGAAGAAAGGACGAGGGTAGGCGTGTCACTCCCGGGGGGGGCGTTGCAATCCGGTCGGATCCGCGGTATGCTGCTCCATCCTCCCGGGGAACGACCCAGGCGGAGGGGAGCGCTGCCAAGAAACCGCACGAAGCGAAGCGTGCAAGGAGATCGGGGATGACCCGTGGTGTCAAGAGCACGAAGAGTCTCGTTCGCGTGATCTTCGGCGATACGGATGCGATGGGGATCGCCTACTACGCGAACTATCTCAAGTGGTTCGAGATCGGGCGCACCGATCTGTTGCAGGCCCTCGACCGTCCCTACACGGCATACATCGCGGAGGACCGTCACCTCCCCGTGACGGAGTGTTTCTGCCGTTACCGGGCCCCGGCGCGGTACAACGATCTGCTCGAGATCGAGTCGATGCTCACGAAGATCAGTCGGGCCACGCTCACCGTCTCCTATCTCATCCGCAATCACGAGAGCGGGCAACTCCTCGCACAGGGCTACACCACCCATGCCCTCGTCGATGGCAAGGGGGTAATCCAGCTCTTCGACCGCGACTTCATCGCCCGAATGAAGGCGTTCCTCGTGGAGACCCCCGAGATCACGGGGGGTGGAGGCAAGTGATCCGACGGGTCTTTGGGGACCGCGCTGCATGACCGGAGTCCCGCGCCTCCCTGCGGGGCACCTCGCAGCCGGGAGGAGGTTCCAGGACGTCACGATTCGAACGACCCACCGGCCGATCTCCCGGTCGGGTCCAGGAGGCTGTCATGTCGCTGCTCATCAAGAATGGAAGGATCGTCACCGCGGTGGACGACTATCACGCCGATATCTTCGTGGAGGACGAACGGATCACGCTGATCGGCGAACACCTCGACATCGCGGCAGACGAGGTGATCGATGCCACGGGCAAACTCGTCATCCCCGGCGGAATCGACCCCCATACCCACTTCGACATGCCCTTTGGCGGAACGATCTCCGCGGACGACTTCGAGACGGGCACCCGCGCCGCGGCCCACGGCGGCACGACGACGATCATCGACTTCGCGATCCAGACGAAGGGCCACTCCACGCTCGAAGGGCTCGACACCTGGCATCGGAAAGCGGAGGGGAAGGCTTCGATCGACTATGGCTTCCACATGATCATCACGGACATGGAGGACGAGCGTCTTCCCGAGATGCGCCGGCTCGTGGAGGAGGGGGTCACCTCCTACAAACTCTTCATGGCCTACCCCGGCGTCCTCTACGTCGATGATGGAACGCTCTACCGCGCCTTCCGGCAGGCCGGGGAGAATGGAACGCTCATCTGCATGCACGCCGAGAACGGCATCGTGATCGACGAGATCATCAAGATCGCGAAGCGGGAAGGGAAGACCGAACCGAAATGGCATGCGCTCACCCGTCCGACCCGGATGGAGGCCGAAGGGGTCCACCGCGCGATCGCGATCGCGGAGGTGGCGGGGGTTCCCGTCTATATCGTCCACCTCTCCTCCTCCGACGCGCTCGAACAGGTCACGATCGCCCGCGACCGGGGCGTCCCCGCCTTTGCCGAGACCTGCCCGCAATACCTCTTCCTCGACATCTCCTGCTACGAGCAGGAGGGCTTCGAGGGGGCCAAATACGTCATGACCCCTGCGCTGCGGGAGAAGTGGAACCAGGAGAGACTCTGGCGCGGCATCCGGTTCGGCGATCTCCAGGCGATCTCCACCGACCACTGCCCCTTCTGCTTCAAGGAACAGAAGGAACTCGGCCTCGGAGACTTCACGAAGATCCCCAACGGCGCGCCCGGCGTGGAGAACCGGATGGCCCTGATCTACCAGGGGGGCGTCGTGCAGAACCGCATCTCGCTCAATCGCTTCGTGGAGATCACCTCCACCGCCGCAGCGAAGATGTTCGGCCTCTTCCCCCGGAAAGGGACGATCGCCGTGGGCAGCGACGCCGATATCGTCCTCTTCGACCCCCAGCGCAGAGAGACGATCAGCGTCCACAACCCCGTGACCCACAACATGAACGTCGATTACAGCGCCTATGAGGGATTCGAAGTCTCCGGTTACCCCGAGACCGTCATCTCCCGCGGGAGGGTCGTCGTGCGCGACTGCAAATACGTCGGCCGAAAGGGGCATGGCCGTTACCTCAAGCGGGGAACCTACACCGGTCTCAAGTAGTTTCCCCCATCGCCGAACGCCCCTTTCGAGAACGCCAGGACCGAAGGGGGCGAACGACCTCCCGGATGGGGATCTGCGTCGCTTTGAAGGGCGAGGTGTGCGTTTTTTGTACGCCTTCTCCCCCCTCCTCCCTCACTGGATCGCATCCCTCTCGATGCCTCCGGCGTCCTGTTCCCCCGGATATTCCACCCTTTTCTCTCCTGTGAGCGCCGGAAGAGATTCGAGGAACGAAAATTGCTTCTCGCTTTCGTCCTTGGGAGCCCGAAAAGGCATTCATCACCTTCCGGGGGGACAAGGAGACGATCTCGTGGCTGCTGCTGGAATCCATATCCTCCTGATCGAGGACAATCCCGACGACGTCTTCCTCCTGCAGGAACTCCTCTACACGGTTCATGGGAGCGAGACGGCGACGATCGACCTCTCCACGGCGGACACCCTGGCGGAGGGGATGGGGAAACTCGCCGAGCGGCCGTTCGATCTCCTCCTCCTCGACCTGACGCTCCCCGACAGCCGGGGGATGGCGACCTTCGAGACGACCCACGAGCGGTTTCCGCACGTGCCGGTGATCCTGCTCACGGGCCTCAAGGACGAAGCGCTCGGCATCCGCGCGGTGCAACAGGGAGCGCAGGACTACCTCGTCAAGGGGAGTTTCGATCACCACCTCCTTCGGCGCAGCATCTTCTACGCGATCGAGCGGCATCGGCTCCTGAGAAACCTCCACCGGCAGATGGAGATGCTCGAGGCGCTGACGACGGCCTCCTTGCGCTTCGTTCCGAAGGATCTCCTCCACCTCCTGCGCAAGGAGGCGATCGATGAAGTCGCGCTCGGCGACCACATCCATCTCGAGATGGCCGTCATGTTCTCCGACATCCGGAATTTCACCACGCTCTCGGAGACGCTCACGGTCCAGGAGAACTTCGACCTCATCAACAACTTCCTCAAACGGCTCAGCCCGATCATCCGGCAAAACGGAGGCTTCGTCATCAAATTCCTCGGCGACGGGATCATGGCGGTCTTTCCCGAGAACCCCGATGCGGCGCTCGTTGCCGGGATCGAGAAGCTGCGCGCCGTGCGGCTCTACAACGAGCACCGTCGAAAAGTGAACTACCGTCCGATCGACATCGGAATCGGCGTCCATTTCGGGAAGATGATGCTCGGCGTGATCGGAGAGGAGGAGCGCATCGGTGGGGACATCCTCTCCGATGCCGTCAATCTCGGCGCCCGCCTCGAAAGCCTGACGAAGCGCTACGGCGTTCCCTTCATCGTCTCGGGGAACGTGATCCACCACCTCCAGGCACCGGAGCATTTCCACGCCCGGAGACTCGGACGGGTGCAGGTCAAGGGGAAGCAGGAGGTCGTTTCGATCTACGAGATCTTCGACGGCGCCCTCCCGGAGGAGATCGAACGCAAGGAGACGACCCGGGAAATCTTCGAATCGGGGATCGATGCCTACTTCTCCGGACGGATCCGTCAGGCTCGAGCACGCTTTCAGGAAGTGGTTACCATCGACCCCACGGATTCGGCCAGCCGTTACTACCTCTCCCTCATCGGCAACGGTGCCGCGCCGCTCTCCAAACCGGCGAGGAGGCGTGCTGCCCGTGACACGTTTTGACGCCACGGGAGGTTGCGAGGGGAAGATCGCCAATGAGTGACCTGTCGATCCTGATCCGTTCTTCGAAGTTCGAGCCGAACTTCACCCTCGTCGTTCCCCCCTCGAAGAGTGAGACGCACCGTGCGCTGATCTGCGCGGCCCTGGCCGCAGGCGCGGTCCGGGTCGAGCATCCCCTTCTGTGCGAGGACACGGAGGCGACCCTCGATGCACTCGGACGGATGGGGGCCTCCTGGCAGATCTCGGAGGAGGCGATCACCTTCGGAGAGGGCTCGATCGTGGAGCGGATCCCTGCCCTGGCCCACATCGATTGCGCCTCCTCCGCCTCGACGCTCCGGATGCTTCTGCCCATCGCGGCGGTGTGCGGCGGACGGATTCACTTCTCCGGGCGTCCCGATCTCGCCCGCCGCCCGATCGTCCCCCTGCTCGAAGTCTTGCGGAGCAAGGGGGCACGGATTCATGGGACATCGCTTCCCCTCACCGTGGAGGGGGGCTTCGTGGGAGGGGAGATCGAGATCCCGGCGGATATCACTTCGCAGTTCCTCTCGGGGCTCCTCTTCGCGCTCCCCCTCACGCCGCGGGGGGGAACCCTGCGCCTTCCCACACCTCCCGTGTCGCGCCCCTACCTTGCGTTGACGCTCGAATTCCTCGAAAGATGCGGCGTAGAGGTCACCCGCGCCCCGCGGGGCGACACGCTCACGGTCCCGGGGGGGCAGCGCTTCGAGGCCCCGCCGCGGCTCTCCATCTCGGGGGACTGGTCCGCGGCGGCCGTCTGGCTCGCCGGGGGCGTGCTCGCCGGGCCCCAGATCTCTCTCTGCGGCCTCACCCCCCGATCGACGCAAGGGGACCGTAAGATCGTTCCCCTCCTCCAGGCGATGGGGGGGAGGATCGAAAGGGAGGAGGAACGCCTGATCGCCCGGCGTACCCCGTTGCGGGGGACCACGATCGATGCGCGCGACATCCCCGACCTCGTCCCCCTCCTTGCCCTCGTCGCCACTCAGGCCCAGGGAACGACCCGGATCACGCACACGAAACGCCTCAGATGGAAGGAGAGTGATCGCCTCCGGGCGATCTGCACGATGCTCGCCCGGATGGGTGCCCGGATCGAGGTCGAAGACGATGCCCTCGAAGTCTCGGGTCCTGCCATCCTTCAGGGCGCCCGGATCGATCCCGCCGGGGATCACCGCATCGTGATGACCGCGGCGATCGCCGGAATGATCGCCGGCGGGGAGACCCATATCGCGCAGCCGGAGTGCGTGAACAAATCGTACCCCGATTTCTTCCACGACCTGCGGCGCTCGGGTGCCGTGGTGCTCAGCGAGACCGCACCGATCGGACGCCATTTCCAGGTCACCCTCTACGGAGGCTCGCACGAACGGTGCGTCGGGGTCCGGATCGAGGGGCTCCCCCCCAACGTGACGATCTCCTACCGCGCCATCACGGCCGATCTCGACAAACGGAGACCCTCGGGTCTCCTGACCACGCAGCGTCGGGAACCCGATCCCCTCCTGCTACGCAAGGGGTTCGTTCGGGAAGGGGAACGGCTCCGGACGACGGGAGGGAGGATCGAGATCGAGATCCCGAACCTCGACGGGCACGACGCTCCATACATCCGACTCCGCCATACGCCGCGTCCCGGTCACGGGGACTACACGGCCTGGCGGAAGTATGGCGGGGCCTTCGATTTCCGCGGAGGAGGCTTCCTCTCCGGCCGGATGACCGTGGGGATGGTCGCCGCCGGCGCGGTCGCCCGACAGATCCTCCAGGGGTACGGGATCACGATCGCCGCCTATGTCCGCCAGATCGCCGATCTGCGGCTCCCTCGGATCCCGACCTTCGAGGAGGCGCGCCAGGCCACCTGGAAGAGCCCGGTTCGCTGTCCCGACCCGATCCTCTCCGAGAAGATGGCCTCGGTGGTCCTCGCGGCTCGGCGGGAGGGGGACTCGCTCGGTGGAATCGTGGAGTGCCAGGTCCACGGTCTCCCCATCGGGATCGGTGAACCGATCTTCCATGCGCTCGATGCGGTCCTGGCGCATTACCTCTTCACGATCCCCGCGGTCAAGGGGGTCGCCTTCGGTGCAGGCTTCGAGGCGGCGGCCCGGCGGGGGAGTGAGAACAACGACCCCTACCATCTCTCCCCTGCAGGGAGCGTACAACTCGGCTCGAACCATTCGGGAGGGGTTCTGGGCGGGATCTCGACCGGAGCGCCGCTCATCTTCCAGATCGCGATCAAACCGACGCCTTCGATTCCCCGCCCCCAGGCGAGTGTCGATCTCCGGGAACAGCGCGACACGACGATCCGGGTCACGGGACGTCACGACCCCGCCGTGGTGCTTCGTGTTCCCGTGATCGTCGAGGCGTTCACCGCGGCCGCACTCCTCGATCTCTACCTGGCCGCCAGATCCCCGAACCCGCCCTCCCCTTCCTCCACGGCCCTGTAGAGGAGGAGATGGCCTGGAGACGTTCGATCCGGAGGCGGTGGCGGGCGTCGAAGAGATGGCGGGTGGTGAACGCGATCGCGGTGATCGTCCCGAATCCCGTCCCTGCCGTGATGAGGAACATGATGAGGATCTGGTATCTCACCGCTTCGGTCGGGGGGGCACCCGCCAGGATCTGGCCGGTCATCATCCCGGGGAGACTGACGATTCCCGCCGCGGCCATGGCGTTCATGATCGGGATCATGCCGGTTCGCATGCTCTCCCGCCGGAGGTCGGCGATCGCTTCCCCCCGCGTCTGACCGAGCATCAGACGTTGCTCGATCATCTCCCGCCCCTGCCAGACCTGCCCATTGAGATGGTTCATCGCAAGCGCGATCCCATTCATCGTATTGCCGAGCAGCATGCCGAGCAGGGGAATCGCATAGCGGGGCGCATACCACGGATCCGCGCGGATCACCACGGTGAGCGCAAGGAGAGCCACCGAAAAGGAGGAGACGAACATCGCCCCACTCCCCACGAAGAAGGCCCACCCCCCCTCCAGACGGTACTTCTGCCGCGCCACGACCTCCCGCCCCGCCGCAGCCAGCATGACGAGCGCGATCAGCATGAGCCAGAGGGGATCGACATGGGCAAAGAGCGCCTTGAGCACGAGACCGATGAGGAGGAGCTGAAGCACGGTCCGAAACGCCGCGATGAAGATCCGCCCCTCGAGCCCGAGCGCCAACCGCCAGCTCGTCAGGGCCAGTCCCACCAGGAGGAGCGCGGCGACCCCCAGATCGAGAGAGGTCAGGGAAACGGTGTTCATCGCACCTCGATCTCCTCGAGTCTCCCCGCCACGAGGCGGAAGGCCCGTTCCCCCACCCGGGCGATCTGCGCCGGGGAATGGCTCACCCACACCACCACGGCCCCCCGCTCCCGGCGGTAGTCGGCGATCAGCGATTCCACCCGCAACGTGTTCTCCTCGTCGAGGCTCGCCGTCGGCTCGTCGAGGAGGAGCACCTCCGGTTCGTTCGCCAAGAGACGCAAGAGCCCAAGGCGCTGCCGCTCCCCCGAGGAGAGGCGCCGCACCGGCCACGCCATGACATCGGGCCCGAAGCCGAGCCGGCCAAGACGGACAGGATCGGTCGCGGCGAAGTGATCCCCCACCCGTTCGAACCACCAGAGACTCTCGGCCGGAAGCATCCCGACACGTCTTCGCCAGAGAGGCGCCGGAACCTCCTGCGATTCCACCCCGTCGAGCCACACCCGCCCCTCATGGGGAATCAGATCGACGATCGCACGCAGCATCAGGCTCTTGCCCACCCCCGATGGACCGGTGAGAGCGACGCACGCCCCCCCCTCGATCGCAAGATCGATCGGTCCCCGGTCGAGATAACGCAACCCTTCGATGCGTAGCAGGCTCATGCCGGGGAGGACTCCACCGTGTCATCGGGTCGATCTCCCGGGGAGGGGGCGTGGCCCCGCAAGGAACGCAGGAGCGCGAAGAGTTCGACGAGGAAGGCGTGAACCTGGCTCGTTCCGGTGGCATCGGCGCCCACGGGCGTCACCTGGATCGATTCGAGGGAATCGATCTTCGGCATCCGTTCGACGAGTTCGGGGAGGATCTCGATCGCCCGCTTCGTCAGTCCCCGCTCGGTGACGTTGTTTTCGATCTCCTGGCGCATCCGGGCAAAGGCGAGTTCGCGTTCCGTCTGGGCGTTTTCGAGGGTGAGGCGTTCCTTTTGCAGGGCGAGTTCCGCTTCCCCTTCGATCCGTTCTCGTTCGAGACGTGCGGCCTGCTCGGCCAGGGCGGTTTCCCGTTCCGCGGCGATCCGGCGGGCTGCGATCTGGGCGTGCTCGATGGCGCGTTCCCCTTCACGGGCGAGCGCATCGAGCGCGGCCTGGTGTTCCGCGGCCTCCTGTTTGGCACGTTCGGCCGCTTGCGCGGTTTTCCGGATCGTTTCCTGTTCCATCCTTTCGAGGGCGATCGAGGTTTCACCTTCGAGCTGGGCGATCTGAGCCGCAACTTCGTCCTTCCGGGCGTCTTCGCGGAGCCTCCGGTTCGATTCACGGCGCAGGAGTTCGGTCTCTTCGAGGAGCTTGATCTCTTTTTGCTCCTCCTCCTTCTTGCGTACGAGACGCCGGTGTTTCTCCCGGACGACGATATCGAAGGCTTCGGTCTCCCTCTCCGCCTGGATCTGTTCGATTCGGGCAGCGGTCTCCGCCTCCCGGGCGGCATCCTCCAGACGCTGTTCCCGTTCGATGGTCCGGATCTTCTCTTCGACGGCCAATCGGCTCAAACGGGCTTTTTGTTCCTGCTGATGGCGGAAGGGAGCCTGGAGGTTCTCCCAGAGGCTCTGGGAGGAGACGAAGGCTTCCTTGATCTGGACCGTGACGATGCGCAGTCCGAGCCCCTCCCCCTCTCCGGCCTCGCCCTCCTGGCGCCGTCCTTCGGCCACGGCCTTCATGCGGGCGGTGAGTTCCGCGATGATCGGAGCCTTGTCGGTGAGGACCTCCTCCACGCTCATCGTGGCCACCTTGTCCTTGATCGCGGCCTCGGCCTGCTCCCGGAGCTGGGCGTTGACGATCCCCATCGGCGCCCGGGGGTCGGAGAAATCGAGGTGGCGGTAGGCCACGGAGAAATCGCTGATCAGCCACTGCACATAGGCCAGGACGTGGATCCCCTGTTTCTCCTTGCTGATGCAGGTGGCGACGATCCCGATCGTCTGCATCGCCGCCGGAACGACGAGGTAACTGTCCGTATAGGGGTTGAACTTGAAGGAGCGCCCCAGGCCGAGCGTGATCGGTTCCGGTTTCCCAAGACGGGTGTGGACGACGTAGGCGTTCGGAGGGACGATCACGGTCTTCCAGCGGAAGAAGCCCGTCTCCCGCACCTCGAGCGCTTCCCGTTCGAGCTGGAGTTCTTCGGAGGTCTTCTGTCCCCCGCCGGAGAGGAGCACCCGCTTGCGTCGTTTCGGAGGAGAAGGCACCTGTTTGGCCTGGGGCGGGATGGAGGGCGCCGCCTGAAAGGAGGCCGCCTCCAGATCGAGCGGGGCTTCTCCCGGCATGACCTCGGCCATCCCTTCGCCTCCGAACGCCTCCGCGGCCTCGGCCTTCTCCCCGACCTCCCCCTCCTCGATCAACTGCTCCTTGAACGTTTCGATCGCTGCCCGTTGTTTGTTCATCGTCCTTCCGATCCCATCGGCTTCATCAGACTCGTATCCATTCGATCGACCCGGCGTTTCGATCAATCCGGCGTTGTTCCAAAGACCTTCGAGCCCCCCTTCTTTGCTCTTCGCTACGGTAGCAAAAGGTGGGGGGAAAGACAAGCACGAACCACCCCGGACGCGTAGCTCTACGTCTCACGCTGCGAAACCGGCACCCTCCGGGGAAGCGTGACCCCGAGTCACGGACCGATGGCCCCTTTCAACCGGCAGATCGGTTCGAGCAGGAAAACACGCAGCAGCCGACTGGAAAACGTCTGCAGCCGCCCGTTCGGCGAGAAGAGGAGAGCCACGAGCCGTTGCATCGAAGGAGGCATCGTCTGACGATACCCCTCGATCCGTCGCTTGTCGAGCGCATAGTCCCGTTCCTGCACATCGGGGGAAAAGGGACGGGAGACATACAATGGATCGACGGGAACGCCCAGTTCCTCTTCGAGCAAGGCGCGCAGATCGATGGCGCCCGTCACGATGTCTTCGTAGCGCACAGAGATCGTGTGGGGATATCTCCGGATCTCCTCCAGAGCCCTGGCATACCGGTAATACTTCAATATCGCAGCCACATACTTCAACCACACGACATCCTTGAGCTTCCCCGGCAAGCGATCGCTGGCGAGGATCGACCAGCGGGTCCGGACGATGGAATTGACGACGGCGGCCGGATTCCGTTCGACCAGGATGATCGTCGGATGCTGAAAATCCTCGATGATGCGCCGGAAGAAAAGGGTGTGGGGTGGACTCTTCTCCACGAAGATGCACTTCCCCTCACGCTCGAGAAAACGATCGATCGCATTCCTGAAGAAGGAGAGATGTGAGTCGGAACGAAGAAAGATCTCCCGAATCTCCTCGGCGCTCAAGAGATCGGTAAAATAGGGATCGGTGAGGAACGTTTCCAAAGCCCACGGTTTGGGGAGGATATGGGAGTAGAATTGCGACTCCTTGAAAGACCCCCCGATGCACGATTGATTCCGAACCAGCATTCCATAGACGAGGGTCGTTCCCGATCTGGGAATCCCCAGGATGAAGACGATCCGTTTCTTTTCCATGAGCCATCCTCCGAACGGCCGATCGTTCCAAACCACGACGATTCCGATCCAAATGAAGAGCTGGAGCCGCCGGAGCGATCTTACCACATCATCGTAAGGATCGGATATGGAAAGTGCCCGGCGCATCCGGCCGTTGACACGCCGCCGACTTTCGTTTAGGTTCATGCAAACGGATCGTTCCGGGGTGGTTTTCGCCCTTACCCTACGCAAGCGGGAGATGGTTTCATGCAGACGTTGAAGAGACTCGTGGGATCGTGCCTCGTGCTCCTCCTCCTGGCGCCAACCCTTTGGGCTCAGCGTCTCGAGGACTTCGAGAAGCAGGTGACGACCTTCTCGCTCGACAATGGATCGACCTTCATCGTGATGGAGCGGCATACCGCACCCGTCGTCTCCTTCCTGACCTATGCGGACGTCGGCTCCGTCAACGAGGTGAAGGGGATCACCGGTATCGCGCACATTTTCGAACACATGGCCTTCAAGGGGACGAGCCGCATCGGCACGAAGGACTACGAGAAGGAGAAGGCCGCCATGGAGAAGGTCGATCGGATCTTCATGGACCTCAAGCGGGAACGCTGGAAGGGACGCCGGGCCGACCCGAAACGGATCGAGGAGCTGGAGAAGGCCTTCCAGGCGGCACAGGAGGAGGCGCAGCAGTACGCTCAGTCCGACGAGTGGGAAGCGGCGATCGAGCGGGCGGGCTCCGGGATGCTCAACGCCCAGACCGGCGCCGACTTCACGCAATACATGGTCTCCCTCCCCTCCAACAAGGTGGAACTCTGGATGTCCCTCGAGTCGGAACGCTTCCTCGATCCGGTGCTGCGGGAGTTCTACAAGGAGAAGGACGTCGTGATGGAGGAACGGCGGCTCCGGCGAAACAACCCCTTCGGCCGGCTGATCGAGGACTTCCTCTCCATCGCCTACAAGGCACATCCCTATGGGGAACCGGTCATCGGGCATCTCTCCGACCTTCAGACGATCACCCGCCAGGAGGCCCAGACCTGGTTCGACACACACTACGGGGCCAACAACCTCACGATCGCGATCGTCGGGGATGTCGATCCCAGGGAGATCGAACGGCTGGCCCGGATCTATTTCGGCCGCCTGCCGGTCCGCCCGAAGCCGGAGCCGGTGGAGACCGTCGAACCGAAACAGGAGGGAGAGCGGCAATGCACGCTCGTCACCCAGGCCCAGCCCGCGATCTTCATCGGGTATCATCGTCCCGACATCAACGATCCCGATGACCCCGTCTTCGATATCCTCACCGACATCCTCGGCCGGGGACGCACCTCCCGCCTCTACAAGAAACTCGTCAAGGAAGAACGCACCGCCGTGAACACCGGAGCCTTCACCGGACTGACCGGCATGAAGTATCCAGGCCTCTTCAACGTCTATGCCATCGCCGCCAAGGATCATACGAACGACGAGAATGCCGCGCTGATCTACGCGGAACTCGAACGCCTCAAGCGGGAGCCGGTCACCGAGGCGGAACTCGAGAAGGCCAGACGGCGCGAACGCGCCGATCTGATCCGATCGCTCAACTCGAACCTCGGGCTTGCCCGGCAGCTCGCCTTCTACCACGTCGTCACCGGTGACTGGCGCAACCTCTTCCAGCGGCTCGAAGCACTCGAAGCCGTGAGCGCCGAGGATATCATGCGGGTGGCCAAGGAGTACCTGGTCACCTCGAACCGGACAATCGGCCGCCTCGAAACGGCATCCCAGGACGGTTGAGCGGCGAAGGTGTCTTCCCCCTCATGGAGATCGTATGATGAACCGAAAGAATATCCGAACGACGTCGATGACCGGGATCCTTCTCCTCCTGGCCTCCTCCTCCCTCCTTGCCGGTGAGGCGAAGTTCTACAAGGATCTCACCTTCCCGAAACTGCACGACATCGAGGTGCCGAAGGTCGAAGAGGTCACCCTCTCCAATGGCATTCGTCTCTTCCTCCTCCCCGATCATGAACTCCCCTTGATCGAGCTTTCGGCCCGGATCGGGGCGGGCTCGATCTATGAACCCGCGGAGAAGGTGGGGCTGGCCTCGATCGTGGGAGAGGTGATGCGAACCGGCGGCACGGCCACGCACAGCGGCGAGGAGATCGATGAGCTGCTCGAATCGCTGGCGGCCTCCGTGGAGACGAGCATCGAACTGAGCTATGCCTCGGCCACGCTCTCCGCGCTCAAGGAGGACATCGACCAGGCCCTTCCGATCCTGGCCGACATCCTGCGAAACCCGATCTTTCCGGAGGACAAGATCGAACTGGCCAAGATCCAGGAGCGCAGCGCGATCGCCCGTCGCAACGACGATCCCAACGAGATCGCCTCCCGGGAGTTCCGCAAGTTGATCTACGGCGCCGACTCCCCCTATGCCCGGACCCCCGAGTATGCCACGATCGACCGCATCACCCGCGACGATCTCGTGGCCTTTCACAAGCGCTTCTTCCACCCCGAGAACGTGATGATCGGGGTGTGGGGGGACTTCACGATCGAGGAGATGCGTGCCCGTCTCGAGGCGGTCTTCGGGGACTGGAAGGGGGATGGCCCCTACGAGGCGCCCCCCTTCCCCGAGGTCCACTACACCTTCGATTCCTCCATCCATCTCGTCCGCAAGACCGACATCGACCAGACCTACATCTACATGGGGCATATCGGGGGGCTGCGCAGGGATCCGGAGTTCTATGCGCTCACGATCCTCAACGACATCCTCGGCGGTGGGTTCTCCAGCCGCCTCTTCCGCAACGTCCGCGACAAGCTCGGCCTGGCCTACTCCGTCTTCGGTGTCTATCTGGCCAACTACAAAGTCCCCGGCGTCTTCATCGTCGGATGTCAGACGAAGGGGGAGACGACGGTCAAGGCCCTGCGGGCGATGAAGGCCGAGGTCGAACGGATCACGCAGGAACCGGTGACCGAGGAGGAACTTGAACGCGCCAAGGAGAGCTACCTCAACGCCTTCGTCTTCAACTTCGATACGAAGGGGGAGATCGTGCAGCGGCTCATGACCTACGCCTACTACGGCTACCCTCTCGACTTCCTCGAGAAGACGAAGGCCAACATCGAGCGGGTCACGCGCGAGGACGTCCTGGCTGCGGCCAGAAAGTTCATCCATCCCGAGAGCCTCCGGATCCTGGCCGTGGGGAATCCCGAGCGCTTCGACGAACCCCTCGAAACGATCGGCCCGGTCGAGGAGATCGACATCACGATCCCCGTGCCCAAGGAGGAACTCCCCGAAGCCACCGCGGACGCCGTGGCCCAGGGAAAGGCGCGCCTCGAAGCCGCGCTCGAGGCGATCGGAGGACGACAAGCCGCCGAGAAGATCTCTTCCTACCGGATGACCGCAGAGGTCGAGGTCTCGATGCAGGGACAGACGATGCAGATGACCGTCACCGACATCGGCCGCTTTCCCGATCTGCAACGCCAGGAGATGCAGCTCCCCTTCGGCACCGTCACCCTCGTGCGAAATGGGGAGAGCGGATGGTCGAAGAACCCTCAGGGGGTCGCCGAACTCTCCGAAGCCCAGCGCCGCGAGATGCAGAACGCAATGATGAAGAAACTCTTCTTCCTCCTTCGCGAGTTCGAGCAGAAAGACTACGAAGTCCAGGCCCTCGCCCCCGTCGAGGAGGAGGGAAAACGCTACGATGTCGTCCACATCGCAAGCAAAGACTTCGCCATGAAACTCTACCTCGACCCCGAGACTGCGCTCCCCCTCAAGCGGATCGCCCAGGAGAAGGTGATGGGGCGGATGGCCAAGGTCGAGGAACGCTACAGCGACTACAGAACCGTCGCCGGAATCCGCTTCCCCCACCGCATCGAGACCCTGGCCGACGGAAAACCCTTTTCGACGACGATCGTGAAATCGCTCGAAGTCAATATCCCCATCGACCCCAAACAGTTCGAAAAACCTTGACATCCCATGCTCGATTCCCTATGATACGCCCCGTGCTGCACCGCCTTCCTTCATTCATTCCCCTTACCCCGTGACAGGACCCGAGGCGCGCGTCTTCGCGGAGCCTTCCATCCGGTGGACCATATCCAGAAAGTGGGAGGAACAACGTGTCATCTTCATGCCCTGCGTATCTCAGCGATGCGAAGACCCTGATCGATGTGATCGAGTTTCGCAGACGTCACAACCCAGACAAGATCTACTTTACGCTCTACCACGAGGAGAAGAGCGTCACCTTTGCCGAACTGGGAAGGCAGGTGGATCAGTATGCCTGGAATTTCCGGCAACGTGGGCTGAAAAAGGGTGACCGGATGGTCATCATGCTGCCGACGTGCAAGGAGTTCTTCTTCGCCTTCTTCGGCGCCCAGCGCATCGGGGTGATCCCCGCACCGATCTTCCCGAACTCTCCGCCGCCACGCGTCGCAGGGATCGTGAAGGACTCGGGGGCCGCCGCGATCTTCGGGACGACATGGATGTTCGGGGAGACGATCAAGGCCGCGATCGAGGACGTGCCCGGTATCCAGGTCATCGATGTCGCGGAGATGGAATCGGTCGAGATCCCGGAAGGGTACGATTTCGGGGACGTGGAACTCGACGGCGATCATCTCGCCTTTCTCCAGTACACCTCCGGCAGTACGGGGGCCTCCAAAGGGGTGATGCTCTCGCACAAGAACCTCCTGACCAACGTTCGGGCGATCGTGGAGCGTGTTCAGCTCTCCCCGGACGATGTCGGGGTGAGCTGGCTGCCCCTCTACCACGACATGGGTTTGATCGGGTTCGTCATGAGCACGCTCTACTGCGCGGTGCGTCTCATCCTGCTCCCCCCCGACCTGCGGAACATCCGTACCTGGCTCGAAGCGGTGACGCGCTACAAGGGGAACTTCATCGCCGCCCCCGATTTCGGCTTCCGGCTCTGCAACCGGAACATCGACGACACCGAGGGGCTCGACCTCTCCTCGGTCCGTGCGGCCTACTCCGGCGCGGAGCCGATCCGCGCGGCCACGATCCGGGCCTTTCAGCAGAAGTTCAACGTGGGCAACATCTTCGTGCCCGCCTACGGCCTCGCCGAGACCTCGGTCTGCGCCACGGCGATGTACATCAACCGGGACATCATCGAGGACGAGAACGGCTTCATCTGCGTAGGACCTCCGATCGCTGGAACCCGCATCGAGATCGTGGATGAGGAGGGCAACGCGCTCCCCCCTCGCAAGGTCGGCGAAATCACGCTGCTTGCCGGTTCCAATACCCGGGGATACTGGAACCGCCCCGAAGAGAACGAGAAGCTCTTCCTCCCCAACGGCTTTCTGCGTACCGGAGATCTAGGCTACCTCGACGAGGAGGGACGTCTCTTCGTCGTGGGCCGCAAGAAGCACATGATCATCCGGGGCGGCCAGAACATCGCCCCCAAGGACCTCGAGGAGGCTGCCGAACAGGTGGAGGGGCTTCGCTACACCGCTGCGATCGGCGTCCATGACGAGCGCTTCGGGGGCGCGGAGCGCGTCTTCCTCTTCGCCGAAGTCCGTGACGAGACGCTCTCCCGCGAGGAACTGGCCCGAAAAGCCCGTGAGATCACGAGCAAGATCAAGGAACGGGTCGGTTTTCGCCCGAGCAAGGTCTACCTCGTGCGGCCCCGCGTGATCCCCCTCACTCCCAACGGAAAAATTCAACACGTCACGCTCAAACAGCGGTTCATCGCCGGCCATCTCGAGGAGGGGAAGGATATCCTCTACCCCATCTCCACGACCTCCGACAGGGGGGGCGCGGAGGAGGTATAGGGAGTGATTGACAACGCCCCCTCCCTCCTCTATCGTATCGTCCATGAAACGAATTCATCTGGCATGGTGTTTCCTCGGGCTCACTGCGTCGATGGCATGCTTTGCCGGGTGGATCACCACGGATGCCCGGATCTTCGCATGGGCGCCCCCGAACGATCCCCTACGCCAGGAGATGGAGCGGGTCGATCGGGTCTTCGGGGGAACGAACATCGTCATCGTCGCCCTCCATGCGCCCGAGGGCGACATCTTCACCCTCCCTCGTCTGGCGGCGATCACGAGGTTGCACCGCCGGCTCGAACGCCTCGCCGGCGTCCGCCGCGTGATGGGGCTGGCTGCGGTGACGGAGATGTCGAGTGCGGGGGAGATGGGCTTCGGCGTCGAGGCACGGGCGCTCCTCGGAGAGATCCCTTCCGATGCCGCGGGACTCCGAGCGCTTCGCGGCCGGGTCCTCTCCGATCCGTTGCTGGCGGGGGAACTCGTCTCCAAGGGAGGGGAGAGCACCCTCCTGATCTGCGAACTCGACCGCAAGACGCCCGGCAATCGCGTCGTGGAAGGGATCCACGCGGCCGTGGAAGGGGAGAAGGGAGATTTTGAGCCCTTTCTGATCGGGGAGCCCGTGGCAACGGCGTTCGTTGCGCGCCACCTCGCCGGAGCGCTCTGGCGGATCGCGCCGGCGATGCTCCTTCCCCTCGGGATCCTCGCTTTCGGGTATCGCCCACGCATGGGCGCGTTTCTCTTCGCCCTCCTCTCCATCGCCGGCGGGATCGTATGGGGGTATGGCACGGTGGGCATCTCTTCCCGCTTCTCCTCACCGGTCGCATCGAACCTCGTCCAACTCCTCCCCCTCCTCCTCCTCCTCCTGGGGAGTGCGGTAGCATCTCTCGTTCCCCCGCGGGAGGGGGGGGAGGGGTGGCCATACCTCCTGCCGGTCGCAGCGGGGGGGATCACCCTCCTTGGCTGGGGGATCCTCGTGTGGGGAAGACTCCCCTCCGTAGGATTCGTGCTGGTCGGTTGCGGGGCAGGGATGGTGACCGTCGGAATCCTCGCCCGCTGGGGGAGTGGGGTGCGCATCTCCTCCCTTCCCACCCCCTCGTGGCGGGGCGCAATCGCTCTCCTCGTCATGGCGGTGGGGCTCTGCATCTTTGCCCCTCCCCCCCTCACGCCCACCCTCGATCCGGTGAAGATCTTCGGCGAGGACTCGGAAGTGGGGCGCGGCTTCCGTCACCTCGACCAGTATTATGGAGGGTCCCGCTATCTGACCGTCCGGATCACGGGGGATCTCAGACATCCCGGTCTCCTGCGGCGAATCGAGGCCTTTTCTCTTCGCCTCTCCCGGCGTCCCGGGGTGCGGCGCGTCACCTCGATCGTCGAACCGCTCCGGCAGGTGGGGATGGCGATGACCGGAGAGAAGCATCTTCCGGGGAGCCGGGAGCGGATTGCAAGCCTCTGGGTCTTCCTCGCCGGTCAGCCGGTCGGCAACCTCGTCGATCCAGACCGAACGGAGACGGTGATCCAGATTCGGCTCGATCCCACGCTGACGGATTCCGCCCCCCTGGCACGATCGATCTCCGAGGATCTCGCCCAGCACTTCGGGCGCCCCCTCTTTGCCTATCGCAACCTCCCCGATGCTGCGGGGGCTGGGGCGATCCGGCGTCAGATCCTCGAGGACCTTGCTCGCGACCTTCACGAGATCTTTCCCGATACCCCCTCCGATCTGGGCCGAACCCTCTCGGCGGCCGAGGGGGCGCCCCTCGGGGCGAAGGAGCGGGCCTTCGTGGAAGAATGGATCGTGGCGTTCCTCACCGGCGAGGAGACGCTCATCCCGCTGGCGGAGGATGAGGCCCGCGGGGTGGCCCGGCGCATCGTGGCCCAACCCCTCACGGCCGATCGGATCGCAGCCGGCGTTCACGCGGCCCTCGCGCCGGTGGAAGAGGGAGCGGAGATCGCACCGATCCTCCTCGAAGGGTTGCGGGGGGTGGTCGCGGCGTTGGAGACCACGGCGCTACGCCGGCGTCTTGCCAGCGCCCCCCCCCTCCAGCGAATCGCTTCGGAGAACGCCGAGGAGATCGAGCGTCTCCTTCACCGGCGCCACGACCTGGAGGTCCTCTTCGACCGGCCCACCGTGGGGGAAGTGGCAGGGATCCCCTTCCCGGTGACGGCGACGTTGTCGGGGTTTCCGCTCTTTCTCGATCGGATCGAAGGGAAACTTGCGGCTTTCGCGCGCAGCGCCCGCTTGATCTTCCCGCTCGTCGCCCTCCTTTGCACCCTTCCCCTCGCCCACGGTTTTTCACGTGGCCGTGCTCTCCTCCTGGCGTGCCTCTCTTTCGGGCTCCTCTTCCTCTTCGCCCCACTTCTCGATCTCGTGCTCCTTCCGTGGGGACGGCTCGACCCTGGCGCATTCGTGGTGAAGAGCGTCATTCCGTGCCTCGTCGTCATCGACTTCGTCGTCCTGTTTCACTGGCGGCAGGGGGGGCTTGCCGGGGGGATCGCACTTCAGGCGCTCACCGGGATCTTCCTCGGCATCGCCACGATGCTCGGAGGGTTCAGCCCCTTCTTCCGGATGGGGGGGGTGATGATCGAGGGGATCCTCCTCGCCTTCCTCTGGGTCGCCCTCGTCTGTCACCCCCTCCTCGACCGGTGGGGAAGGAGCGAGGCTGGATCGCGTCACAGGACTTGATCCCACCCGCTCTTTCCGGGATACTTGTCGGCGGAGTGCCCACGATCCAGAGACAGATCGATCGAAACCCGAGAAGGAGAATGAACGATGGGAAGGATGACGACACGCAGGAAACTGGCGATCGCGACCTGGTCTCCCCCCCGGGAGGGCAACATCTACGGAAAGCTCACCGTCGATGCCACGCAGGCCCTCGCCTACCTCGACTTCCTGCGGGAAAGGAGCGGGGAGAAGGTCACGATCACGCATCTGGTGGGGAAAGCGGTCGCAGAGGCGATGAAACGGGCACCTTCCCTCAATGGGCGGATCGTTCTGGGGCGCTACGTCCCCTACGACACCGTCGATATCTCCTATCTCGTCGTCCTCGAGGAGGGCGCGAACCTCGCCAAGGCGAAGATCTGCGATGCAGACCGCAAGAGCGTGGCCGACATCGCGCGGGAACTGCGGGAGTTGGCCGAGCGCCTCCGGAAGGGGAAGGATGCTGATTTCGAGAAGTCGAAGGGGTTGATCCGGCGGCTCCCCACCTGGCTCCTGCGGTGGGTGATCTCGGGGATCGGCTTCCTCGCCACCGGGCTTGGCCTGGAGATCCGGGCGTTGGGCGTGGAGCGCTTCCCCTTCGGATCGTGCATCATCACCAGCGTGGGGATGTTCGGCCTGGAGGAAGGTTTCGTCCCCCCCACCCCCTTTGCCCGCGTTCCGGTCTATGTCCTGATCGGCTCGATCACGGAGCGTCCCGTGGTCGTAGAGGGAAAGATCGTGGTTCAACCCCGTCTGACGCTCACCGCCACGATCGATCATCGTTTCATCGACGGGTTCCAGGGGGGAGTCCTGGCCAAAGTGGTACGTGAGGTCCTGGAGAACCCCTGGCGACTCGAAGGGATGCAAGGGCCTCCGAACGCGGTTTCCGACCTCAACGGTGGGAAGTGTTCGGGGCCGCCCGGCGAGGAACGGGGAGATACTCCACGCTCTGTGCGTGGCGAACCGGCTGGGGGAAGAGGCTCATGAGATGCATGAATTCCTCCGGCATCGCGCATTTCACGGGAAGTCCGAACGATCTGGCCGTCTCGTACGTGATCGGAAAATCATGGGTCCAGCGTCCTTCGGAGAGGAGAACGGCCAGTTCGTTGGCCTTCTCCTCCGGCACCGTCCCGGCAAGGAGTTCCTTCACGCTCTCGCAGAGCTGGTGGATCGCCTTCTCCCCCTGATCCGCCAGGATGAGCGTCTGGTCATCGATCTCGGAGATCGGTTTCTCCTTGGCGACCTTGATGAGGGAAGCGGCCGGATATTGTCCAAGCTGCGGATCGACCGGTCCGAGCACGGCATGGGGACTCATCACGATCTCGTCGGCGGCGAGCGCGATCAGCGTTCCCCCCGACATCGCGTAGTGGGGCACGAAGACCGTCACCTTTCCCGGATGCTTCTTGATCGCTCGGGCGATCTGGAGGGAGGCGAGCACGAGCCCCCCAGGCGTGTGCAACACGAGGTCGAGCGGAACCTGCGGGTCGGTGAGCTGGATGGCACGGATCACCTCCTCGGAGTCGTGGATGTTGATGAAACGCATCAGGGGAAAGCCGAGGAAGCTCATCGTCTCCTGCCGATGGACGAGGAGGATCACCCGGGAATTCCGCTGTCGTTCGATCCGTGCGATCAACCGGGCACGTGAGGCCTCGAGGAAACGTTGCTTCAGGATCGGCTGGATTGCGGAGATCATGAAAAAGAGCCAGAAGAGATCGAGGATACCCATTTTCGTGGTTCACCTTTCGTTGTAACGTTTTCGTGGTCACGTGGGTGGGGTGTTCGGTTTCGGATGCTGGTTCAGTGAGAAAATGTTCCGGAAGTCCTCGCGCCTCAGCGGGAAGCGGATCGTCGATCAATGCTTCCGGAGGGGGTTGAGGAATCGCCCCATGAACCGGGAGAGGGGATGGCGCCCCGAACCTTCTTGCGGGAGGTCGAGGTCCTGGGTGGGATCGGGAGCGGGGTGAACCGCTTCCGCCGGCCGGGAGGGCGCCGTTCGCGGCGGCCATCGTCCATCGAGTTTTCGTTCCAGCGTCTCGATCGCCGCCTTGAAGGCCGAAACGTCGGGATAACGCCGTTCCTTCTGCTGTTCCAGGGCCTGGAGCACGAGCCGATCGACGTCGGCATCGAAGGCGGGGTTGTAGAAGGAGGGGGCAAGGGGGGGGCCCATCAGCGTCCCCTTGAGGAAGAGTTCCTGCTCCTCGAAGGGGTAACGCCCCGTGATCATCTTGAAGAGGGTGACCCCGAGCGCGTAGATGTCGGTTCGCGCATCGATGGGGCGGTGGAGGACCTGTTCGGGCGCCATGTAGTTCGGGGTGCCCAGGCCCACCCGCCCCTTCGTGATGTCGAGCGTGGCCGAGTCGACCAGCTTCGAGATCCCGAAGTCCACGAGCTTGGGTACCCCTTCCTTCGAGATCAGGATGTTCTGCGGTTTCACGTCGCGGTGGATGACGCCGATGCCATGAACCGCGCCGAGGGCGTCACAGATCTCTTTCGTCATCCGAAGCGCTGCCTGGAGGGGGAGGGTTCCCTCCCGCGCCAAGAGATCCCGAAGTGACTCCCCTTCGATGTACTCCATCGAGATGAAGGGGTGATTCTCGAAGTTCCCATAGTCGAAGATCCGGATGACGTTGGGGTGGAGGATCTGACGGGCGAGCATGATCTCCCGTTTGAAGCGGTTGACGGCTTCTTCCATCCGTTGCGCCCGGTGCGTATCGAGGTGGAGGATCTTGATCGCCAGCGTCTCTTCGAAGAGTTCGAGGTCCCGTACGCGATAGACGACCGCCATCCCCCCTTCGCCGAGCTTCGTCTCCACCTCGTAGCGGTTCGCGATCAGGGTGCCGGCAGGGAGGTCGGAGATCTCCGGGGGGGCGAAATGAACCGGGAGGTCCCTCTGGCTTCCCGTCCGTTTCAGGATGTTCTGGATCCGGATCTCGAGTTCCTCGAACTGGAAGGGTTTGGCGATGTAGTCGTCCGCTCCCGACTCGAGGCCGCGGATCCGGTCGTCGGCTTCCCCGCGGCAGGTGAGGAAGATGAAGGGGATCTTCGCGGTACGTTTCGAGCGTTTGAGCCGCCAGGCCAGCTCCCAGCCATCCATCTCCGGCATCTGGATGTCGGTGACGATCAGGTCCGGGGGGTCTCTCTCGATCGCGGAGAGGGCCTCGATCCCGTTGTCCGCCTCGACGACTTCATACCCCGCCGAAACGAGCATCCGGCGGAGGGAACGGCGCATCTCCACCGAATCCTCCACGAGGAGGAGACGGGCTTTCCCTGCCGGTCTCTCCGCTCTCTGTGATCTTCCCGCGCTCTGCGATTCCGCCGATCTTCCCGAGAGCGATCGGGAGGGATCGGTGCGCTTGCGTTCCGTGGTGCTTCGGCTCGTTCCCTCCGTCCAGTTGAGCTTCGTGCGGGCCACCTTGCGAAGCACCCTTGCCCGTTGGGGATAGCTCGACGCACCGGCGGGATCGAGTCGAAGGATCTCGTCCCAATGTTCGAGCGCTTCCCGGTACCGGCCCTCTTCCATGCAGTTGAGCCCTTCCTTGAAGTGCCGCTGCAAATCGAGCAACGACGCACGTCTCTCGTTCTTTTCCATGGAGCTACTCCGAAACGGAAATCCGTTTCTCTCGCTGGGATGAACCGAGTCGTGGGAGGTCGTGACATCCATAGCACAGGCAAGACGGCACCGCGCATCCATGCGGGAGGAATCGTGACGCCGGGCCGATGATCCTACGGGGTATGATTTTACCACAAGGAGCACCGCAGCGCAACGGTCTCGTCGGATCGATCCATGAAACCCACCAGAAACTTTTCCTCTCCGTCGCGGCAGGGAGAATGGGATGGGAGAGAAGCGTGAGGGGAGAGGCGTCGTGTGTCTTTCATGGATCGATCCTGGATTGCCCTGGATTGCCCTGGGGTGCATCTTGACAATCGAACGGAGGAAGGCTATCTTGATGCGTCCTGGAGCGAAGCAGCAGGGAAAGCAAGCAGTGAGACCAGACTGCTCCGG
>CAZTSL010000018.1:20473-45877 GCA_964616915.1 uncultured bacterium | reverse complement strand
TACTCCTCTCGACGCATGGGGGCATTATGCGTGCCCCACGCGGGAAAGTCAACAGGGAAGACGCAGCGCTCCAGGACCCCGGCAAAGTCCGGTTCCGGAGCCCGGGGACTGGCCGTCACACCGACGGCAGGAGGGCCGGCGAGACGGCGGCACGTGGCGTAGGGGCAAGATGGAGGGAGAGAGCCCCTCCCCGGCCCTCCCCGCACGCGGGGAGGGAGTGATCTGTCCCCCCGCGTGCGGGGGGACGACAGGGGGGCAACCACACCCCCATACCCGCGTTCCCTTCCGAATACACGTCCGATCGAAGACCAGATCGCCCGGCTCGGTAGTCATGATAACGTGGACAGCGGCGGCGATCCGCTACCTCACCGGATGTCTGGAGGATTCACGACTTTGCCGGGACCCTGCCTGGAGGGCGACACCCGTTGTCAAACGATCCGAAGATCGGTATGATTCGGGATGCGCGGAAACGATGCTCGACCGGCTGCGAGACGATCCACTGGAAACCACCACCGGGACGAGGGTCAGAGCGGCCCGCTGTCTCGGAAATGAGAGAAAGAAGCGGAGGCGATGCTCCAGAATCTGAAGCGGGACGAAGAGGCGATCAAGACGGAGGTCCGTTCGCGGATCCTCGATGCGATGCGAAACGAGGCGGGGGAAGGCCTCCTCGAGGTGATCAACGCCACGCTCTACCTCGAGCGGGAGCGTTTGCGAAAACATGCCCACCTCTACAAGGATCCCCAGGAGGACCGGAAGTTCTACCGCAAGATTTCCCGGCGGCTCTCGAATACCTCGGAGGCCCATCTGACGCGTCTTCTCGACGAACTCGTCGCACACTATCTCGACGAGATCATGGGAAACTTCGATCCCAGGATGTACCGACTCGCCACGGCAGCGATCCCTCGAGGATTGACGCTGCTGATGAACACGCTCTCTCCGCTGCGGCTCCTCAAGAATTTTCCCGATTTCCCCTCGGTGGAGGAGACGATCGTCTGCAGCGGGGAGATGGAGTGGTTGCGGCGGCTCGAGGAAGCGGGACATGTGCTCGTCTATACGCCGGAGCATCAGAGCAATCTCGACTCCCCTGCGCTCGGTTTCGCGATCCACCGGGCCGGTCTGCCCCCCGTGATGTACGGCGCGGGGCTCAATCTCTTCCAGATGCCGCTCTTCCCCTTCTTCATGGAGCGTCTCGGGGCCTACACCGTCGATCGTCTCAAGACGGCCCCCCTCTACAAGCGGGTGCTCAAGGAGTTCGCCGCGGTGACCCTCGAGTTCGGGTACGATCATCTCTTCTTTCCGGGGGGCACGCGGATTCGCTCCGGTGGGATCGAACGGCGGCTGAAGAAGGGGTTGCTCGGCACGGTGCTCGAGGCGTTCGTCTCCTCCCGGATGGCACGCAAGAGCCGGCGCTACTACGTCGTGCCGGTGACGATGACCTATCATCTCGTCCTCGAGGCTGCGACGCTGATTGCGGATCATCTCCAGGAGGCGGGGAAGAGCCGTTTCATCATCATCGACGACGAATCGTCGAAGCCGGCGGTCATCCTCGATTTCGTCAACCGTCTCCTTGCGATGGAGGGACGGGTCTTCATCCACTTCTGCGAGCCGCTCGATCCCTTTGGTAACCGGGTCGATGAGGCGGGGGAATCGATCGACCGGCATGGCCGGCGCATCGACATCGAAGGATACATCCGGCGGCGCGGCAAGATCGTGCGGGACGCGCAACGGGATGCGGTCTATACCCGGCAGCTCGAGGGACGGATCGTCTCGGCCTACCTCGACAACACGACGATCCTCTCCACGCATCTGGCCGCGCACCTCTGCTTCCGCCTCCTGCGGGACCAGGCCGCGGAGACGGACCTCTTCAAATTCTTGCGGGAGACCGCCTTTCAGTCGAGTCTTCCGCTCGATCCCTTCCTGGCGGCGATGGCAAGGATGCTGGGGGAGCTGCGGGCGATGCGGGAGCGGGGGAAGATCCGCCTGGAGCCCTTGCTCGAACGGGGGGATCCCCTCGCCATCCTGATGAACGCCCTGAAATACTTCGGGGTCTACCACGAGGCGCCGGTGATCGAACGGAAGGGGAACCGGCTCTTCACCCGGGATCCGAACCTTCTCTACTACTACCACAACAAGCTCGAACCCTATCGGTTGGAGGTGACGGCGTGAGCACGACCGTCGGTGTCATCGGCGCGGGGAGTTTCGGGACGATCATCGCGGGGCTCCTGTTGCGAAATGGGGAATCGGTCCTCGTGTGGGGGCGGGACGCCACGATCCTTTCGGAACTCTCCCGCAAGGGGACGAATCGGCGTTATCTTCCCGACTACGAACTTCCGGGAAGACCGGAGGTCACGACCTCGGCGGCGGAACTCTCCCAGCGTTGCGACCTCCTCTTCTGCGTGCTCCCCGCCAAGGCGGTGCGGGCCTTCATGGCCGACTTCGGGGACCACGCCCGGACGGATCAGATCCTCGTGAGCTGCACGAAGGGACTCGAGTACGAGGGACTCGTCCGGATGACGGAGGTGATCGAGGCGGAGACACCCGTGCGGAAGGTCGGCGCGCTCTCCGGGCCGAACCTCGCCAAGGAGATCGCCCGAGGCACCCCCTCTGCGGCGGTGATCGCCTCCTCCTTCGACGAGGTGATCGAGGAGGTTCGAGGCGTTCTCAACAGCGACCGCTTCCGCCTGCTCGGCTGCTACGACCCCGTAGGGGTGGAGTTCTGCGGTGCGATCAAGAACATCTACGCGATCGCTTCCGGGGCCGCCCATGGTCTGGGCTACGGGCTCAATGCCGCGGCCTTCCTCCTGACCCGCGCGCTTCGGGAGATGGCGGGTTTCGCGGAGCGCTTCGGGGCCCGGCCGGAGACCTTCTCCGGGCTGGCCGGCACGGGGGATCTCATCGCCACGGCGATGAGTCCGCTCTCCCGGAACTTCCGATTCGGGCGGTTCATCGCCGAGGGGAAGACCTCCGGGGAGGCCCTCGAAGCCGTGGGACAGACCGTGGAGGGGTATCACACCGTGGAGGCGGTCTACCGCTTCCTCCAACGCCACGAGATCCGGATGCCGATCGTGGAGGCCGTCCATGCCGTCGTGCATCGTGAGGTCCCGATCGGAGAGGCCGTGGCTGCGCTCCTCTCGATCGACGCGCGCTTCGAGTCGGAGATCTATCGCTGACCCCCTCTCCCGGCGGCGTGGGGTACGCTGGGGGGGAAAGGAAGGCGGGAGGTGACCATGTATCCGCTCCTCCTCGAAAACGACTACGACTTCTCCCTCCTCGACGTTGCCCCGGTCGTCTATGTCTCCGATATCGATGAGACCTATCTGCGCACGCGGTTCCGGACGCCGCTGGAGATGTTCGAGACGGCGATCCAGTTCGCGATCGACAAGGTCGCCTATCCCGACATGTCGAGATTCTTCCGTCTCGTCAAGCGGGATCGGGGGCGTGTGCTCTACTTCCTCTCCGCCTCTCCCCTTCAGATGCGGGGGGTTCTGCGGCGCAAATTCCTCCTCGACGAGGTTCCCTGTGACGGGCTGATCCTCCGGGACGTGGGGCGTCTGCTGGTCCGTGGCGCGTGGCGGGAGGTGGGGAATCCGCTCGGCTACAAGATCTATGCGCTCCTCACGTTGATCGCCCGCCTCCCGATCGGTTCCCGTCTCGTGCTCCTCGGCGACGACACGCAACGGGATGCCGAGGCCTACGGGGCGCTTTCGGCCTATTTCGAGGGTACGCACGATCTTGCGGCACTTCGCCGTCTCCTTGCCGCCGAGCGGATCTCCGCCGCCCATATCGATGGGATCACGAGGGCTGCCACCGATCTCTCCCCGGAAGGGTTCTCGATCGAGGCGATCTTCATCCGGAAGACGAAGGGGGGGGATCTCCCCACCGGCAAGGGGGTTCATCCCTTCACCCACCCTATGGAGATCCTCGACGTCCTCGTGGAAAAGGGTCTCCTTTCCCCGGAGCGGCGAGACGAATTCGAAGCGAGAGGATCGTCCGGGAGGCCGGAGGAGAAGCCTCACTGCGCAACCGAGCCGTAGCAGATCCCCGTCCGGCGACACTTCTCGATGGCCTCGGTGCATTGCTCCGCATCGAAGGCACCGTGGCAGATCGGAATCTGTCCAAGGAGCGTCGCCCCCCCCGAGGGTAGATCTCGAAGAGATCGATGCGTTCGGAGTACACGTGCGCTTCCCTCGTCTGGTGCAATTCGAAACCGAGGTCATCGAGCACGATCACGCCTTCCTGCACCTCGATCGCGGGGGCCTGCGGATCCCCGTCGATGAGATCGTTGTCTTTTTTCTCGATGGGGTTACAATGGAGCGAATCGATGGAAAGATATCCCTCTGATCTCCTTTGATTTCCTCCCTCTATCCTGTTTCGTCGTTCCATGAATAACGTCTCCATCGTGCCTCTTGCCAGGAAAGGGTTTCGTCTTGAAGCGGAAAAGTTGCCTCTTCTCCCTCTTCGTCCTTCTCTTCTCGGTCGTGACGGTTCACTCTGCGGTCGCGCAGGGATTCACCGCCCTGAACATGGAGCGGGTCGGTTACTTCAACGTTCCCGACATCGGTCAGGATTTCTACGTCGTGGCCGATGTCTGGGGCTACGAGGGGCCTCAGGGCAGATTCGCCCTCCTGGCGCGCAGCAACGATGGATTGTCGATCATCGACATCAACGATCCATCCGATCCGGTCGAAGTCGCGCATCTCGATGCGATCGGCGGGGATCTCAAGGATGTGAAGGTCTACGACCACTATGCGGTGGCGGTCGAGGAGTATGGGCCCTTGCAGATCATCGATATCTCCGATCCGAGCGATCCAGTGCGGGTCGCCGAGGTGTACGACTATGGTGGCGCGCACAACGTGACGATCCACGATGGGATGGCCTTCCTCACCGGTGTGCATCAGGGGAACGGGGGGATGCGGATCCTCGATCTTTCCGACCCCTCCGCGCCGGTCGAGATCGGGCGGTTCGATCCCTATTACATCCATGACGTCGCGCTTCATGGGACCACGGCCTATGCCTCGGCGGTCTACTTCGGTTTTCTGGCCATCGTCGATGTCTCCGACCCGACGAATCCTCGGGAAGTGGGGCGTTTCTCCACGCCTGGTCATGCGACGCATCATGCGTGGAGTTTCGGGGATGGTGCCTATCTCCTCGTCGTGGACGAGACGAGTGGCGGACACGTTTCGATTTGGGACGTGAGCGATCCCGCGTCGGCCCGGCTCCTCTCGGAGTACCAGGTCTCCTCCGGGACGTCGGTCCACAATCCCTTCATCATCGGAAACACGGCCTATCTCTCCTACTATATGGAGGGGATCCGTGTGCTCGATCTCACCGATCCCTCGAATCCCACGGAACTTGGCTTCTTCGATACGAATCCGCAGAATACGGGCTCGATCTTCACCGATTTCTGGGGTGTGTTCGCCTTCGACGATCTCATCCTCGGCTCGAACATGGATGGCGCGGATGCCGGGCTCCACCTGCTCCATTTCTTCGGGGAGAATCTCGCGCGGCTCACGGGACGGGTGACGAGCGAGGGGCAACCGGTTTCCGGCGCCCGGGTCGCGCTCACGCTGGAGACGGCGGTGGAGCCGATCGTGCGCGAGACCGACGAGAACGGGAACTATGCCTTCGGCGCCTTGAGCGCGGGGAGGTATACCATCAGCGTCACAGCCTTCGGTTTCGCCCCTCATACGGCGGAGATGACGTTCGCGGGAGGGGAGGAACGAACCCTCGATTTCTCCCTCACCCCCTTGCCGCGCAGTACGGTGACGGGGAGCGTCCGGGAGATGGGGGGGAATCCCGTGGCCACCGCCACGGTCACCGTGCTCGACACCCCGATTGCCCCCGTCGTGACGAATGAGGCGGGGACCTTCGAGATCCCGGGGGTTCCCGCCGGTGTCTCCTATCTCTTCTCGGCGCGCGCGCAGGGCTTCGGCGAGGAGCGGGTCGAGGCGTTCGTCGATCCGGAAGGGGAAACGGTCGTCGATTTCGTCATCGGACCGGTCTATCTCGAAACGTTCGAGGCGGGACCCGGTGCCTGGAGCCATGAACCCACCCATCGTCGGGATACCGACGAGTGGCACTGGAGTCGGACCCGCAACCATACCGATGGGGGCGAAGGGGCCTTCGCCTTCTCCGGTCCAGGTGGGAGCTTCTACAGCAACGACGCCGACGGCGTCCTGCGCTCTCCCAGCCTCACGATCGGCGAGGGGGCCCGCCTCTCCTTCTGGCAATGGATCGATGCCGAGTTCGACGATGGGGGGACGGCGGCGAAACGCTCCCCCACCCACGAGGGGAGTTTCGCCTACGATGGGGGGATCGTCGAGATCTCGACCGATGGCGGAGAACACTGGGAACAGATCGAACCGGATGGGGGGTATCCCTACGAGATCGCCGAAGAGAGCGACAATCCCCTCGGCGTGGGCACCCCCTGCTTCTCCGGCCGTTTCGACTGGCATCGGGTCAGCTTCGACCTGAGCGCTTACCGCGGTGCGGTCATCCTTCGGTTCCGTTTCGCCAGTGACGCCCAGGGCCGGGCGAAGGGATGGTATATCGACGACGTGGAGGTGACGCACATCACGACCGATCCGGAGCCGCTGCCCGGCTGTGGCGTGGTTGCCGGTTCCAGAACCCTTCCGCTGGCGCTCTTCCTCTTCTTCCCCCTCGCATTCCTTCGCTTTCGCCGTCTCCCCGGCTGACCCGTTCTTCTTCGTCACGAGGACCCGAGGTGCTGGAGGGCTTCCGCGGATCGGGCTCCTCGTGGGTGATCACTTGGAACCAGGGTTCTCCAATCGCCTTTGCCTTTTCTCCCCCGCGCGGCTATCATATCCCCCGCAACGGAATGATCGGAAGGAGGTTCATCACGGAAGGGGGTCCACGCGACGATGACCTGGATGGCGCAACCGGAAGCATGGATCGCACTCGCCACGCTCACGGCACTCGAGATCGTCCTTGGGATCGACAACATCATCTTCATCTCGATCCTCGTGGGGCGGCTCCCCGCGGTGCAACGGAAACGGGCGCGGATCATGGGGCTTGCCCTGGCGATGGGGATGCGGCTCCTCCTCCTCTTCGCGATCCGATGGGTCATGGGGCTCACGGAACCCCTCTTCACCCTCTTCGGGAAGCCCTTCTCCGGACGGACGCTCATCCTGATCGGGGGGGGACTCTTCCTCCTTGGCAAAAGCACGCATGAGATCCACGTCTCCCTCGAGGGGGCGCAAAAGACGGAGCAGGGAAAGGAAGTTCCAGGTTTGGCCGGGATCCTGCTCCAGATCGCGCTCCTCGATGTCGTCTTCTCCCTCGACTCGGTGATCACGGCGGTCGGGCTGGTCGAGCATATCGCCATCATGGTCATTGCGATCGTGATCTCGATCGGGATCATGATGTATGCCTCCCAGCCGATCGGGGAATTCGTCGATCGGCATCCCACGATCAAGATGCTGGCGCTCAGTTTCCTGATCCTCGTGGGCGTGACCCTCCTCGGCGAGGGGTTCGGGTTCCACATCCCAAGAGGGTACATCTACTTCTCCATGGCCTTCTCCTTTGCCGTGGAACTCCTCAACCTCCGGGTCCGGGCGCAGGGAAACTCACAGGTGAAGCTCACGAAACGGATCGTGGAGGAAGGATGAAGACCCACTTCGAGTTGCTCGGGGGCGAGGCCGCGCTACGCCGGATCATCGATACCTTCGTCGATCGGATGTTCGACGACGTCATGATCGGTTTCTTCTTCAAGGGGGTGGACCGCGAGCGGCTCAAGGCGATGGAGTACGCCTTCACTGCGGCCTTCCTGGGTGCCCCGGTACAGTACACCGGCAAGCCGATCGGGGCGGCCCATGCGCGCCACCCGATCATGAAGGGGCATTTCGACCGTCGCCTTGCGATCCTTCGGGAGACGCTGATCGAAGCCGGGGTTCCCGATGCGGTCCGGGAGGCCTGGCTCGCCCATACCGAGCAACTCCGTCCCCTCGTCACACACGATCGGGACTGCGATCATTCGCCCCACGATCTCTCCCGATCGTTCCAGCAGAAACCCGAGGGATAGCACGCGCGTGGGGTTCTCATGGTCGGCAGGGATCGAGGGGATCGCCTGCATGTCGCTTCCCCCTGGGAAACGAACGGGGAGGGATCGCGCGGGGGTCAGGGGGGATCGAGGGGAAAGCGACGCTGGAGGTCGAGGGAGATCATGCGTGACCGGGTGATCTCCCCATAGATCGGCACCGCCTCCCGCGCTCTTCGTTCCTTCTGCGGATCATCGGGTTCCACGGCGTAGAGGCCGAAGCGCAGACCGAAGCCGTGGTTCCACTCGAAATTGTCCATGAGCGTCCAGTAGAAGAACCCCCGCACATCGGCGCCCGCCTCGATCGCACGGCCGGTCCATCCGAGCGTGCGCACGAGCCAGGCCGCGCCCTTGCTCTCGTCGCCGGAGACCTCCGCTCCCGTCTCGGAGACGATCGCGGGAAGGCCCAGTTCCTCCTGCACGACGAAGATCATCTCATAGATCCCCTGCGGGTAGTCCTCCCAGAGGATCATCCCCCGCGGGTCGAAGGTCATGAGGGGGGAGAGACGGGGCATGATGGAGAAGGGGAGCCCCGCGACCGTAATGCGGGTGTAATAGTTGATCCCCACGAAGTCGAGACGGCCGGCCAGATCCTCCCGGAACACCGCGGTTCCGTCGAGATTCTCGTCGTAGAGACCGAGGGCCACGGCGTTGAGGTAGGCCATGTTCCAGAGGTAGAAGACGTTTCGCGCCGCCTGAACGTCGAGGGGGTCCTCGGGGTCCATCGGTTGGACCGGAGCCATGGCATAGACCACCCCCACCGTTGCGTTCCTGCCATCCCCATCGGCGTCGTAGACGTCGTTTGCGACCACGGCGTCGTACATCCGGGCGTGGGCTTCGATCAACGCGGAGAGGACGATCCTGGCGTCCTCGCTGCGGCCGATCACCGCCGGCGGATTCGTCCGTTCGGGGGAGGGCGCGAGGTAGCCGGGGAGCATCACCGCCAGGGGTTCGTTGAGCGTGGCCCAAAGATCGATCTCGGCACCGAACTCCCGGGCCACGAAGCCTGCGAACTTGGCGATCTCCCGGACCGTGCGCGCCTTGTCGAGCCACCCGCGCGGCGAGCAGCGGTGAAGGTTCTGGTTGCAGGCGAGCGCATCGTGAATCCAGAGGGGCAAGGTGTAGTGGTTGAGCGTCACGAAGGGTTGAATCCCCCGCGCGGCAAGGGCCGCGAAGATCTCGTGATAGTGGCGCACCCCGTTCGGATCCGCGACCGCCTTGAGGTTCTCGTACCCCGTCACCCCATCGGTCGGCTCCGGGAAGATCCGGCTCCACTCGATGCTCAGACGAAAGGCATTCAACCCCATCTCCGCGGTCATCCGATCGAAGTCCTCCGCATAGAGTTCCCAGAAACCGGGTCCTGTCTCGGAGGGGTGTTCGCCGGAGAGGAAGTTCTTCTTCCGGCGGTTCGTCACCTTCGAGGTCGTGAAGGCAAACCAGTCGGAATGGGGATCTTCACAGGCGCTCCTGGGCATCCTCGGGCATCCCATCTCCGCCTGGAAGCCCGAGATCGCCGCCCCGAAGCGGAACCCCTCCGGAAAGACGATCGGCTCCGGATCCTTCTCCCCCCCTCCCGGTTTCACCACACCCCCGCAGAGGAGAAGGAAGCCACCGATCAGGACGATACGCGAAAACGACGAAAGAAACGACATGATGCCGACACCTCGTAGCGTTTGAGGAGAAGGTCGTTCAGAAGCGCAACGTTTCGGGACGCAGCGGCTCGTAGCTCAGGAAGTCGGCGTGATGTACGATGATCGCCTCCACGCTTCGCTTGCCGAGATCCCCCTCCTTCGAGTGCGTGGCGATGATGTGGCAGACCTCGTCCGGAATACCGAAACGCGCGGCAAGCGCCACGCCGCTGAAGGGGTGGCGCAGGAGTTTGCCCCGTTTCCCGACGGTCGCCTTGCCATCGACCTTCTCGTATTCGATCAACTTTCCGACGTCGATGAGGATCGCGCCGGCGATCAGGTGGTCCATATGGATCTCGAGTTTCGAGCCGAAGAATTTCTGCATCGCCCTGGCGGCCTCCACGGCGATGTGGACCACGGCGCGTTTGTGTGCCATGAAGGAGATCTCACACCCCTCGATCAGGAGCGTGAAGGGGATCTCGTTGAGATCCTCCGGGGAGAGCGCGCTCTGCTCGATCGCATATTTCCAGGTCCGATAGACCTTCTCCCGCAGTTGGGGATCCTCGATCCACTCGATCTCGGGCCAGAGTTCCTTCACCTGTTCGTACATCGTGACGACTCCTCGAATTCGTCCGGAATTCCTTGCCAGATCCTTGATTCGGGCCTGGGGGGTCCAAACCCGGGTGATCCATATGCAGGCCATGATAGGGGAAGCCCACACGCCTGTAAAGGGGAGGGTATGGGACGTAGAGGGGGATTTGCTGCAAAGCGCCAAGGGGTGTGGTATCATGGGAGGCCGGAGGAAACGAGTGACCTCGATACGATGGAGGAGGGGCGATCCGTTGAGCGCAGAGGGGATCTTCTCGGAACAGGAAACCCGCCGGCTCCACCGCAGGATCATGGCGGTCGCCGAAGGGGTGGGGCGGGTCGTGATCGGCAAGCGTGGGGCGGTCGAGGCGGGGCTGATCTGCCTGCTTGCCCGGGGACACCTCCTGATCGAGGATGTCCCGGGGGTGGGCAAGACGCTGCTGGCCAAATCGCTCGCCCGAGCGCTGGGGCTGCGGTGTACGCGGGTACAGTTCACCCCCGATCTCCTTCCCGCGGACATCACCGGCACGTCGATCTTCAACCCCGCCTCGGGCGCCTTCGAGTTCAAACCGGGCCCGGTCTTCACCGATCTCCTCCTGGCCGACGAGATCAACCGCGCGACCCCGCGCACGCAGAGCAGTCTTCTGGAGAGCATGGGGGAGAACCAGGTTTCGATCGACGGCGTCACCCACCCTCTCTCCCCCATCTTCTTCGTGATCGCCACGCAGAATCCGATCGACGCCCACGGCACCTATCCCCTTCCCGAGGCGCAACTCGACCGTTTCATGATGAAGATCGACATCGGTTATCCGTCGGCCGGACAGGAGGTGGAGATCCTCTCCGCGCAGATCCGCGAGGAGCCGCTCGAACGGCTCGAAGCCGCGATCGAGCCTCGGGAGGTTCTCGAAGTGCGCGAGCGGGTGCGCAGGGTCCATCTCTCCCGTTCGATCCTCGCCTACATCGTCGAGATCGCGGGACGCACGCGGGAGCATCCGGAACTCCTCCAGGGGGTGAGTCCGCGGGGTGCGCTGGCGCTCATGCAGAGTGCGCAGGCCCTGGCGTTCCTCTCCGGGAGGGACTACGTGGATCCCCGCCACATCAAGCGGCTGGCCGTGCCGGTCCTTGCCCACCGCGTGATCCTCCGGCCGGAATCCCGGATCGCCGAGACGACGGCGCAAGGGGTGATCGAGGAGATCGTGGCGGGGGTGGCGGTGCCGACGCTGTGAGCCGCGTCCTCTTCCACCCCCGGTACGTCCTGGCGGTATTGGCGCTCAGCTTCTTCCTCCTGGCGCTCCACTCCGGGATGACCGCGCTCTACATCGCGGCCTCCTACACCACGGCGATCCTCGTGACCGCACGTCTCCTCTCGCTTCGCGCGCTCTCGGGGATTGGAATCGATGGCGCCCCGATCGATGATGGAATCACCGGTCGGCCGATCGCAATCGAGATCGAACTCCTCCATCGGGGGCGAATTCCCCGATATGCGATCCGCGTGGTGCTCGTGTTCGAAACGCCGTCGGGGCGGCGCATGATGCCCGCGGCGGTCGTGACACGGCTCGGGGGGGGGGAGCGGCGGCGCCTTTCGTTGTCCTTCACCCCCGAGGTGCGCGGCATGCATCGTCTGGCCGGGGTGGCGCTCGAAAGCGGCTTTCCCTTCGGGATCTTCGAGGGGAAACGGGAGATCCCGCTCGACGTCTCTTTTCTCGTCTTTCCCGATCCCTTTCCGATCGATCGGTTTCCATGCGCCCCCCAGCTTCCTACACCGGCGACCCCCTTCGAGGCGCAACATCCCGGTTCGGCCGAGTTCATCGGGGTACGCGACTACCGGCCCGGCGATCCCCTCCGTCGGATCCACTGGCCCTCCACCGCCCGTCTCGGGCGCCTCGTCGTCAAGGAATTCGTGGAAGACGCCGATATGGAGATCATGATCCTCATCGACATGCCATCGCCGGGAGAAGGGCTCGAAGCCGCGGTTCGGGTGGCGGCGGGGTGGATCGGGTTGGCGACGAAGCGGGGCTATCCCGTCGGGCTCGCCACGGCGCAGGGGTTCCACCCCGCACGCCGGGGAACGTGGCAGGAACGGCAGCTTTTTCGGGTTCTGGCGCTCCTCCTCCCGGGCCGTGCCGAGGAGACCTTCCATCGGGCCGCACGCGCGGGGGGATGTCCACGGGGAACCCTCCTGCTGCGTCTGGCGCCCCTGACGGGGATCGAAGAGGCGAGGCGGTTCGAGGGGGTTGCCCGGGGGATCGGCTGTCATCCCTTCCAGCTCCTCTTCGGAGTTCCGTCGCAGCGGGGGGAGGTTTCCTTCTCTGGAACGCTCCCCTTCCGCGGGCTCGTCGTCACTCCCGACGACCGGCTCCCCGACCGCCTGCGCATGGGAATGCCGCGGGGCGGGTTCCCCTCACGGGCTTCTTGAGGGGACTTCCCGCCGCATCCGGCGCCATGGGTACTGGCCATCCCGACGACGAAAGGAGAGACGTGGAAGATCTCGAACGACCGAACGTAGAAACGCCCTCCCTCGCCTTCGGGGCGACTTTCGGCCTTGTGGTGGTGGCGACCCTTGCGGTCGTGAACCACGAGCGGGAGGGGTTGGGCATCCTCTCGAACCTGCTCGTCTACGGCGTGCTCCATCTCACGGGGTTTACGATCGCGCGCCGGATGGGGGAACGGGCGCTTCATCTGCGGGCGCTTGGCTCGCTGGTGGGGATCCTCCTCCTTGGGGTCTGGAGCATCCAGCGCTTCCAGGGGGGGGATGGCGAAGGGGCGATGGCCGGGTTCCTCGTGGGGTACCAGGTGATCCGGAATGCCACTCTCCGCACCCGGCGCGATCTGCGCCTTGCCGCGCTCCATTCCCTCGTCCTCCTCGTCTATGGAGCGGCGCTTGGCACGAGGGGTTTCGTCGGCTATCTCGCCCTCTTCACCCTGATCGGAATCCTCTTTCAGATCGAGGATTCGAAGGGGGAATACCGATTCCGGTTGGGGTTGAGGGAATCGCGGGTACTCCTCCTTCCCGCCCTCCTCTGTGCCCTTCTGATCGGGGGGGTGAGTTGGGGGATCTTCCTCGCCGCGCCCCTCCTGCCACGACTGGCCCGTGGGGTGGGGTTCGACGTTCCGGTCGTGACGCACGATACAGGCAAGTTCCTCGATCCTCCCCCTGCGATCGAAGGGAGCCGCCTCGAGCAGGGGGGGGCGCCCCTGGTGGGGAAGGTTCCGGAGGGGGGGGAACCCCATCCCGGCCTGGTGGGGAGCGGACCGGGACGCAGGGAGGAGGCGGCACCGACCTCACCCGAGCCCCTCCCCCTGCCTCGAAGGGGATCGGTGCCCGCCCCGGAGGGGCTTCTGGAAGGACTGCGCGCGCTCCCCCCGCTCGTGGCCTGGCTCCTGCCCTTTCCCTTCCTCCTCCCCCTTGCGCTCGTGGGGGCTGCCCACTGGCCGGAGCGAAAACGCCTCCCCGCCGTTGCGCGCAACCGGAAACGGCTCCACGAATGCTACGAAGCGGCGTGTCGGCGCTTGGCCCGGTACGGGTACCGGCGATCCTTGGCGGAGAGTCCCGCCGAGTTCCTGGCGTCCCTCCCCGCCGCGATCCGGGAGGGGGTTCCGGCGCTCGTCACGTTGACGCAGACCTACGAGGCTTGTTGCTACGGGGGAAAACCGGTCGATGCCGAACGGGTCCGCCGGATGGCGCGTGTGGCCCGGGAGATTCCCGGTCAGTTGCGCCATGCCGTGCGAACCCACCGCAGCGGTCGGAAGGGCGTCCCCGGATCGGGGGTCAGGCCTCATCGACCGGCGTGAGGCGCGCGGTGAAGTGGCGCAGGAAGCGGGGGGCCTCCACGATCCGGAATCCGCGCAGTTCCTCCTTCCGGGCCACGACGGCCTGGGCCGTCTCGATCACGTAGTCGATGTGGCTCTGGGTATAGACGCGTCTCGGGATCGCGAGGCGGAGGAGTTCGAGGGGGGGGGTGACCTCTTCTCCCGTCTTGGGATCGACCCCTCCGAACATGAGGGAACCGATCTCCACGCCGCGGATCCCCCCCTCCTCGTAGAAGGCGCAGGCAAGGGCGTGGCCGGGGAACTGTCGGGGGGGGATGTGGGGGAGGAAGGCGCCGGCATCGATGTAGACCGCATGTCCTCCGGGGGGGGAGACGATCGGGATCCCCGCCTTCTCCAGTCCCTCCCCGAGATAGCGGGTCGAGGCGATCCGGTAGCGGAGGTAATCCTCCTGGAGGACCTCCTCGAGGCCGATGGCGATCGCTTCGAGATCACGTCCCGCCATTCCCCCGTAGGTGGGAAACCCCTCCGTGAGGATGAGGAGTTCCTTCTCCTGCTGGGCGAGATGGTCGTCGTTCGTCGCCAGGAAGCCGCCGATGTTGGCCAGTCCGTCCTTCTTGGCGCTGAAGGTCGCGCCGTCGGCGCAGGCGAACATCTCACGGGCGATCGCCTCCACGCTCCAGTCGGCGAATTGCGCCTCACGGAGTTTGATGAAGTAGGCATTCTCGGCGAAGCGACAGGCGTCGAGATAGAAGGGGATGCCGGCGTCGCGGCAGATCCCGCTTGCGGCGCGCAGATTCGCGAGCGACACGGGTTGCCCCCCCCCCGAGTTGTTCGTGACCGTGACGATGACGCAGGCGATTCGTTTCCCCTCCCCGGAAAGGAGGGTCTCGAGCCTTTGGAGGTCGATGTTCCCCTTGAATGGGGCCTTGCGCTGCGGCTCGAGTGCCTCGGGGACCGGGATATCGATGCCGGTGCCCCCGAGGAACTCGATATTGGCGCGTGTCGTGTCGAAGAGGGTGTTGCTCACGACGATCTTTCCGGCCACGTCGAGGCAGGCGAAGAGGATCCGTTCCGCGGCCCGTCCCTGGTGGGTGGGAATGATGTGCTTGAATCCGGTGAGCGCATGGACCCGGTCCCGGAAGCGGAACCAGGAGCGGGCACCGGCGTACGATTCGTCCCCCCGCATGACGCCCCCCCACTGTTCAGAGGACATCGCGCCGGTGCCCGAGTCGGTGAGCAGATCGATGAGGATCTCCTGGGCCGGGATCTGGAAGAGGTTCCATGCTGCCTGTGCGAGGATGCGTTGCCGTTCTTCCCGTGTCGTCATCCGCAACGGTTCCACGACTTTGATCCGAAAGGGTTCGATGATCGTCTTCATGGGTGCTTTCCTTCTCGAAGGGTTCATTCGGAGGATCGAAGGAGCAGCGGAGGCCTCTGTGCCCACCAGGGGGGGAATGTGGAACAGGCCGGGGGACATCCGGATCGGTGGTACCGGCAAGATCTGGAAATCCCGGGCGGGGGCGCCCCCTTGACCGATCGCTCGGCCGATCGTGCCGAGACGGCGGCACCACCCTGCACCAGGACGATTGCATGCTTTACGCCCCCATCCGCCGGATCAGGCTGGCCAGGGTCCGCCAGAGGAGTCGCCAGGGGCGGATCAGGCGGTAAAGAAGGCGTCTTCCGCGTGAAAGACCGGGGTTTCGGGCCGCGAGATAGGCACCGGAGGGGAAGATGTGGGACCAGAGGAGGGGAATCGCCTGCCCCATGCCGAAAACGCCGAGAGCCGACGTGATGTTGTCCAGGAAGTCGTTGCTTCGGCCGGAGAAGCCGAGTCGCCGCACCGTGGGGATCTCCTCCTCCCACGGCGCCTCCGCGAGGAAGAGACGCGCCACCATCGTGAGATCGTCGTGCTCTTTTCTCCCCCATCGCCGGGCCAAGGCCATCAGGTCAGGCTCGGCATCGAGGAGGAGGGCGATGTCGTAGTACCAGAGGAGTCGCGCCGTGCCGAAGGCGGCGTGCCAGTCGAGGTGCCAGAGGAGATGGCGCAGGAGGTGCGGGGGGGAAAGCCCCAGCGCCCTGCGCCCTTCGATCGTCACCTCTTCGGCGCCGGCCCAGATCTCCTCGGAGGAGAGCCGCGTGCCCCACCGTGCCCGGATCTCCGTGTGAATCTCCACGACCGCCGAACCTTTCCGGTGAAAGGGGGGAAGATGGAGGGCGAGCGTGCGCCAGAGCCGCGCAACCCGCCGGGAAGGGAAAACCCCTTCCTTCTGGACATACCCGAGGCGTTTCATCGTAGCGGTCATCCTGGACGCATACGCCGGCGCAACGAGGAGATCGATGTCGGAAAGGGGGCGAAGTGCCGGATTGCGGTAGAGACGCGCAATGAGATGCCCCCCCTTGAGTACGATCACGGGGATCCCCTCCCCATCGAAAGCGTCGAGGAGACCGGCGAGTTCGTGCAGGATCTTGAGGTTCTTCGCCGCCGTGGCATAGTAGGCCCCCTCCACCCTCCTGCGTAGCCATTCCCCCTCCGCCTCCGGGAGAGGGGTGGAGCGGGAAAAGAGGAGGGGAGCCACCCGATGCCAGGAGGCCGCCTGCAAGAGCGCCTCTTCCTCTCCGTCCAGCGTCGTGCTCCGAGAGCGAAAGGCCAGCAGATCGATGAGATGCCGCTCCGCAGGAGAGAGTCGTCTGCTCCGGTCCATCATGCGGCAAGGCTATCACGGCAAGGGGGGGAAACGCAATCCTCTCGCGCCTCGTTCCTCTGCTCCCCTCTCCCTTGGGCGGATTTTCTCTTCCGCTACACCCCTCCGCCTTCGATTCGTCCCGGGGCAATCGCATCTCATTTCCCGGTGACATCTGCGATCCCGGCGCATCTTGAAGACACGGAACTTCTCACGCAATCGGCCGCGATCTCCACTCAGCCAGGTCGAGAGACGCGTTTGCCCCCTTTCCCTCCAGATGCTGCGTGCCATGCGGAGGACGCGAATCATGGGGATTTTTGATGCGATTTCCCTGATTGCCCTGGAGTTGGCCCTTGACGGAGCGATAAAGGAGATGCTAGGATGAAACGATTCCAGCTATATCTTTCCTGATGTCCTCGTTTCCGGCGTTGCTACCGGGCGGCTTCCTCCATGGTGCCCAGAGCCCGTTGAACCTCCATGGTGTCCAGAGCCCGTTGAACCTCCATGATGCCCAGATCCCGTTGAACTTCGAGCGCCCCTTCGAGCCATTCCGAGCCGACGAGACGATGGGCGTGTGCATGACGTAGGAGAAAGGTCTATGGCAAAGCGTTCTTCATCTTCATCTTCCTCCCCCCTCTCCCCGACGGAGGTCGAAAGGCCGTTGTGTGCGGAATGGCCCACGCGCCGGGCGTTCATGGCCCGGACGTTGCGGACGCTGCTCGGCGCGGGACTCGGTGTCTCCTTCCTGAGCGTGCCCCTCGTCGGACCGGGGAGTTGTCGGGAAGAACCGGAACCGGAACCGGGGTGTCCGGTTGTGGACGTTCCCCCTGGGCGGGTCAAGAACGTCGTCTTCCTGAACATGAACGGCGGGATGACACATGTCGATACCTTCGACATCAAGGAGCATGCCAAGGAGGCCTACTACAACTACGTGTCGAACGATCCGAGCGTCTTCCAGGAGATCGGGCCCTACGGCGGGATGGAGATCAATAGCGCCTTCTTCCCCTACATGGCGGCGATGATGCAATCGGGGAACTCGCCGCTGGCCTTCGTCCGTCTGACCGGCACCTCGCTCGTCCACGAGCGGGGGCAGTATCAGATGCAGACCGGACATCTGATGAGCCGGACGACCGTGGATATCGTCCCCCATCTCGGTTCGATGATGAGCTACAGGCTGCTGGGCGGCGCGACGGAAGGGCTCAAGCTCCCGCCATTTGCGACCTTTTACACGGGGACGATGGCCGGCCAGGGGTTCCTCCCCACCCTCTATGGACCGGCGATGCTCAACGACTACTGGCTGACCCATCCCGAGTTCGCCAAGCCCTACTACCTCCGGACGGGGGATCCGGAGCGGCATGCACGCCGGATGGAACAGCTGCTCGAGATGCGCGCGGAGCATGGGCTTCCCGAACAGGACATTATCGACGATTTCGAGGCCGCGTACCAGCATGCCCTCTATATCGCGGAGAACTTCGACACGGGCGCCGATGTCCAGAGTCAGCTCAGCCTCTCCGATTTCAACAGTCGCTACGGGGAGAACAACTTCGGGCGGGGTTGTTTCCTTGCGGCCAAGCTCATCAAGAACGACGCCGGCCCGCGGGCATACATGGTCGCGCAGGGGGGATGGGATCTCCACGTCGAACTCTTCGGCAACCAGGGGAACCTGAGCCGGATCCTCGATCAGGGCGCCACGGCGCTCATCGAGGATCTTCGCGCCGCCGGCAAACTCGACGAGACGTTGATCGTGCTCGTCACGGAGTTCGGCCGGACGATCAGCGACGGCAACTACGGCCTCAACCGGACCAACGGGCGCGACCACCATCGGGATGCCTTCACGCTCTTCCTCGCCGGTGGGGGGATCAAGGGGAACACGGTTCTGGGGGCCACCACCGACGACGCTCGCAAGATCGCCGATCCCGGCTGGTCGCTGCCCCGGCCGATCACGATCGCCGACTTCCTGGCCACGATCTACTACCAGATGGGGATCGACTACAACGAGGAGATCCCATCCGAGGTCACGGGTTCCTCGGAACGCTTCACCCTCCTCGACGAAGCGGTGTACTACGACCCCGAGACCGGCGCGAAACGCTACGACTGCCCCACCCACATCTCCGAATTGATCGGTTGAGCGACAGGAGGCCCAAAATGCGATCATTGTCACGTCTTTCGGCGATCCACACGCCCCTCCTCCTCTTCCTCGTTCTCCTTCTCGTCGGGGTTGGCGGCCGCATCCGCAACGGCGACGAAGGGGGAGGAGGGCCCGATCTTTCGGAGTGTGCGCTCCGGGATGCCACCCATCCGATCGACGAGCAGATCTTCGCGCACATCGAGGAGCGGGGTGTGGCCTGTGCAGGGCTTGCGGACGACACGACGTTCCTGCGGCGGGTCTTCATCGACCTGATCGGGCGGATGCCCTCGCCGCAGGAGATCTCCCGCTTCCTGGCCACCTCCCCCCTCGACGACGAGGCGCGCGCCGAGATCATCCGGACGCTGATCTGGTCGGCGGAGTACGCGGATGCCTTCTCGCTGCGCTGGGCCTACTTCCTGGGGGACTGGATCGAGAACAGTTATGCCTTTCAGGGGAAGATCGGACGTGATTCCTTCGCCCTCTATCTCCAGAACGCCGTACGCGAGAACCGGCCGCTCGACGAGTTGCTCGTCGAGATGCTCACGAGCAACGGTGTCAACCGGACGCTTTCCGGCGACGGCACGGAACCGCAGGTCGCCGCCAACCTTCTCGTGCGAGCCCAGCGAGGGGAACCCTTTGCCTTCGTGGATGAGAATGGCGAACCGCAGCCGCCCCAGTTCGGAACCCCGGAACACTCCCGGATGGTGATCCAGGTCTTCCGTACCTTCATGGGGATGAACCTCAACTGCATCCAATGCCACAGCGGCGCCGGTCATCTCGAGGAGGTGAACAGTTGGCTCTCCCGGAAGAATCCCCAGGATCTCTGGCGGCTTGCGGCTTATCTCTCCGACGTGGAGGTCCCCCTGGAGGGGGTGGATCCCGCGATGTGGTCCACGGCGCGCTACCAGTACGATTCCAAGCTCTACCGGGTGACCGACGAGCATCCTCGCCCTCTGTGCACGAACGGCAACGGCATCGTCTACCAATGGCCGCCCTTCTTCATCCTCGACGAGGACCAGACTCCTCCCGATCCGGTCGAGTGCGGCACGCCCCGAACCGATACGGGGAACCGACGTCAGGCCCTGGCCGAAAAGATGATCCAGAGCATCCAGTTCGGCCGGGCCACGGTCAACCGGATCTGGGCGGAACTGATGGGGACGGGAATCTTCATGCCCCTCGACGACGCCAACCTCGATATGTTCGTGGCGGGAACACCCGTCTGGGAGGAGACGGGCGCCCATCTCGTGGCCCTTCTCGACGAACTGGGTGCAGACTTCCTTCAGGACTACGATCTGCGGCGCCTCATCGAGACGATTGCGACCTCGAGGACCTATCAACTTGCCGCCCAACTCTCCACGCCCCTTTCCCGGACCGAACGAAACGAGGCGATCGCAGCCTACGGCATCCGGCGGATGCGCAAACCGAGCGCCCCACAGCTCTATGAGATGATCTACCGCGTGCTCCAGGATGAGAGCTTCAAGCCGCAAAGCTATACGATCTGGCTCGCCGACCGCGGGTTCGAATCCTCTCCGAACAGCGGGGGGAGCGGCGCCTGGCAGTCCTACGGTACCGGTTGTCTCGTGGAGCGTACCGCCGAAGCCAGATACAGCGGTTCCTACGGACTTCGCCTCACCTTCGACGGATCCGATCTTGGGGAAGGGGGATGCGGCGTGCTGAGCGAACCGACACGGGTGCTTGGGAACCAGGACTTCAACGTCCTCTTCCTCCTGCGCAACCTCGGGGCGGAGATGAACGACGGCAGCCTCGACCTCGTTCTCCAGCAGTACGACGAGGGGGGAAACCTGATCGCGGAGGATTTCTACCCGATCGAGGGGAGCGCAAACTGGCGGTGGACCTGGGTGCCGGTCTCGACCGATCCTTACACGACGGAGCTTCGCATCGGTTTTCTCGGTTCCGGAAATCTCGCCGGCGCGTGGACCTTCGACGAGGTCTACGGACGCAAGTACGTCGAACCCTTCGCCCTCCCGAGCCACGCCTATACCACCGTCGGCTCGATCTTCACCTACTTCGGCCAACCCTCCAGAAGCTACGATCCCCTCGTCACGCTCCCCAACCCGGTGGCCGTCCAGATCCAGCTCGCCCAGATCCTGATGAACTGGCGCGGCATCGAGAATGGCTTCCCCGCCCTCGTCTCCCGATGGCTGGCCGACCATCCGGACGCGCCTCTCGATCGGTTTGTGGAGGACGCCTACCTCTCCGTGCTCAGCCGTCTCCCCACCGGCACGGAGATGGACGACTGGCTCGCCTATCTCGCCGAAGGGAGCGATCCTGTCGAAAATATGGAGGATCTCTTCTGGGTTCTCATCAATACGCCCGGTTTCATGGTGATTCCCTGAGCAAAGCGAGCCTTCCTCTCGCCCCATCCCTCCTTTCCCGGTGGGGCGGACGGAAGCCTCGGGCTTTCTGTCTATCCGTTGTACGCACGGTGACGCCGGGATGTCATGGCGTTGTACATTCCTTTCCTCGTTCGGATCGTCAACGAAATGGCGGAGAATCGGAGCCGTGCCCCCCGAAGCCCCTGCCGCGTGAACTTCGGCAGGATCGGTATCGAAATTGCATTTTCTTTCGATGGAGAGCCCGCCATGGATCACCATCGGAGTTCGCGCAATGGGGACGAATGCTCGGCGATCATCGTGGCGGAGAGGGAGGGATCGCGATATCCTCCTTCTCCTCGAGGACCTCGTGATTTCGGCGGAAGGGGTGAGATCCAGCGAGGACCCGCAGGAACGAGACGCGCGCATCGAAACCCTCTTCTCGTCGGTGAAACGGATCGATTCCGCCCTGCAACCCCGGCAGGTGGCCCTGGCGAAGGGGACACGCCACGAAGTCAACAACATCCTCCTGACGCTGACGGGGTACGCCCAGGTGGCGAGGGAGACGAAGGAACGCGAAGACATCGCTTCACTCGTGGCGATCGTCCATCCCTGCGCAGAACGGCTCCGGCGTATCCTGACGATCTGGCGGGAGAGAGGGGAACCTCGTGGTCGAGCCGAAACCGGGTAACGCATGATCGTTGAAAAACGGACAATGAGATCATTTTTGAGTCGGTGTCTCCTGCTGCTTTTCCTCTTCCTCCCTGCCACCAAGTGTGTACGTCCGCCCAAGATCGTCTCCGAGCCTTCGGAGGATGCATGCCTGGGGATGCCGTATCACTACGACGCGGATGATACGGCCGAAGCGACCGGCGGAGGGGAGTTCGTCTGGTCGAAGATCGAGGGGCCGGACGCTTTCCTGATCGATCCCTTCACCGGTTTCATCCGCTGGACCCCCGATCGGATCGGCGAAGTGCCGGTCGAAATCGGGGTCGAGAATTCCGCGGGGCGGGACACGCAATCGTTCGAGGTGGAGGTGGCCTGTTGTTCGGAGCCGCCTCGCTTCCTCTCCACCCCCGAGACGCGGGCCACGGTCGGGAGCCCCTACCACTACGACGAGGACGACCAGCCCGAGGTGGAGAGCGATACACCGGTGCGCTTCACGCTGAACGTGGCGCCGGAGGGGATGGTCATCCAGCCGCAGACCGGCCGCATCGAATGGACCCCCTCGCAGGCGGGGACCTTCACGGTGATCATCGTGGCGGCCAACTGTGCGGGGCACACCGAACAGAGTTTCCGTGTGAGCGTCGATCCCCCTCCTCCCTTCGATCTCGATCCCGTTCCCGATCAGGCGGTCGTGGTGGGGGAGACGCTCACGTTGCAACTCACCGTGACCGTGCAACCGGGCACGAGAGAAGAGGCGTTCCGCTTCGAGGCCGAACCCCTGCTCGAGGGGATGACCTTCGACACCGAGACGGGCCTCCTCACCTTCCGTCCCACCTGTGCGCAGATCGGCGAGTCCCGGATGACCTTCTCCCTCTTCGTCATTCCGGAGGATACGAGTGACCCCCTCCTCGTCGATCAGGAGAGCGCGATCATTTCGGTCCTCCCCCCCGACCCCGACGAAGTCGTCCTCGAGGGGAGCGAGATCCGCTGGACCTCCCTGGCGATCGATCCGGAGGGGAGACCCCACATCGCCTTCCACGATGGGACGAACGGCACGGTGGGCTACGCCACCTTCGAGGGATGCGTCTGGATGGTCGAAACGATCGCCTCCGACGGCGGCTTCCAGGGAACCAACACGACGGAGCTGGCCTTGAGCGAAGGGGGAATCCCATATGTCTTCTTCTATGACGCCGCCAGCGCTTCCGTCCGGGTCGCCGCTCGGGAGGGGGACGCCTGGCAGGTCTCTCCGATCGACGGAGAACCCGCCCTTTCGGCGGAAGGTTCCCTCCGCTTCGGTCCCGATGGACTCCTGCGGGTCGCCTATGGCCTCCAGTCGGCGGATCAGACCACCCTCAAACTCGCCACGCTGGGGACCTCCGGATGGAGCGTGACCTCGGTCTTACGGGGCGGGGGGAACACCGAAGTGGGACGCTATCCCACGCTCCGCTTCGATGGGGCGGGTCGCCCCAGGATCATGTACCTCGCCACCAATCCGCCGGTACTCACGACGGAAGCGGTCTCCACCACGCAGGGCGCCAAAGGCACGCAAGCCGCCCTCCACGCCGCTACCGGAGGAGGGACGGAGGCGACCTTCACCACCGGAAACGTGGAGGGGAGTTACCTCCAGCAGGCCGCCTTCGATGGGGCGAGCTGGCGGATCTCCACCGTGGATGGCGCCGCGACATCCCGTCTTCTCTCCTTCCCCGCCACGCTCGAAGTCCAGAACGACGGCATCTCGGTCACAGCCTATCTGATCGGGACGCCGGAAGGGGAGAACCTCTTGAAATTCGCGTTCCAGTTGGGGAACCTGTGGCAGGACGAGGTGATCGTGAGTGCTTTCCTCCCCCCTCTGGCGATGGCCCTGCAGCTTCGCCTCACCCCGACCGGAATCCCCGTCGTGGTCTTCCGAGATCAGGAGAGCGCCGATCTCGTCCTCGCCTACCGCAACCTCACGACATGGAATTTTCAGCGGATCGATGAGCGGGGTAACGTCGGATTCGCGAATTCTCTGGCCATCGATTCGAATGGGACGATCCACATCACCTATGTCGATGCCGGCCGCGCCGAACTCAAGTACCGGAAACTCGACCTCCCCTGAACCTCCCTCCCTCGATCCTCGTTTTCAGCCCTGCATCCACCCACCGCGGTATGCGACCCCCCCCTGCGGGAGGGGTCGAGCGGAAGGGGTGGGATGGATCAGATGCGATGGCCCCGCGCGAGGACATTTGCAACGACGACGATTTCAGGGTAAAAAGCGTCGGATCCGGAAAGGAACGGAAGGAGGCCGAACATGCGGCAAGGGATACAGCCCTACGCGGCGATCCTCGTCTTTCTCCTCACGGCGGGGATTCTCTTCGTCACCCACTTTCGGTGGGATGCGGAAAGACCCGAACGGGAGAGGAACGAACCGGAGATCTTCCCCGTCTGCCAGGTCGCCGGGGCACAGCGTTCCCCCGCCCTGGCCTGGGGAGGGGATCACTACTTCGCGGTCTGGGCCGACGAACGGTGCGGCGACCGGAAGTGTACCGACCTCTTTGGCTCCCCGATCGACCGCAGCGGTGAGGTGCGCGTGCCTGGAGGCCTTCCGATCACGCATGGGGAAGCCTACGAAGGGCACCCCGCGATCGCCTGGAACGGCGAATCCTTCCTCGTGGTCTGGGAGGACCACCGCTGCGGTCACCCCCGGTGTGCCGACATCTACGGCGCCCGGATCCTCGCCGATGGAACGGTCATGGCGGAGCAGGTGATCTCCCAGGCCCCGAATCGCCAGGCGGTTCCCCAGGTCGCCTGGAACGGGAAGATCTTCCTCGTCGTGTGGCAGGACGGCCGCTCAGGGGTAGGGAGTGGGAAGGCCGATGTCTACGGTGCACGGGTCGATCCCACGGGGAAAGTGCTCGATCCGGAGGGAATCCCCCTCGTGACCGCCAGGAAGAGCCAGGTCGCCCCCCGCATCGCGTGGGGAGGGGGACGCTTCCTCCTCGTCTGGTCGAGCCAACGGGAATGCGACGATCTCCAGTGCTATGCAGGGATCCACGGACGCTGGCTCGACGCGGAAGGGAAACCACTGGAGCAATTGGAGAACGGTTTTCCGATCTCCCCCCCGACCGGCGGACAGTACGTCCCCGACGTCGGGTGGGACGGGAGATCGTTCCTCGTGGCCTGGGATGACCGGCTGAACCGGGAGAAACGTGCAGACATCCACGCCAGACGCTTCTCCCCCTTCACCCCCGGCGAGATCTTCCCGATTTCGACCCGTCCCGAACGGGAGATCGCGCCTGCGATCCTCGCGACCCCGAAGGGATTCTCCCTCTTCTGGATGCTGGGGGGACGCGGCGGGGAAGACCTCTACCACGCGGAAGTCACCGCAGGAGGGGTAAAGGGGGGGCACCCCTTCGTTGCGGCCCCCGGCCGGCAGGGGGCTCTTCGAGGGGCGTGGGATGGAACGGGCGCACTCCTCCTCTGGGAGGACGAACGGGAAGGCGACGCGGATATCCTCGCTGCGCACCTCCCTTGACTCGCCCCCTTCGCCGACTCGCTCCCTTCGCCGACTCGC
>CAZTSL010000018.1:0-20373 GCA_964616915.1 uncultured bacterium | reverse complement strand
TGCGCACCTCCCTTGACTCGCCCCCTTCGCCGACTCGCTCCCTTCGCCGACTCGCCCCCTTCGCCGACTCGCTCCCTTCGCCGACTCGCCCCCTTCGTCCCCCTTCGCCCTCTTGCGTTCATCTCTCCTGTGTGTCTCCCGACCGCTTCCCGCGGAGGGGGAGGGTCGGGAGTACGGACGACATGCCACCGGCGGCGCTTAGCCGTTTGCGGCCTGTCTGGGCTCCTTCTCCTTGGTGAAGAAGCGGTAGGTCGAGCGGCGGTAGGGGAAGACCTGGTGCCGGTGGCAGAATTCCCGCATCGTGGTCGTGCTCACCCGGATTCCATGGGTCTTTTCGAGCTGTTCCGCCAACGCGGCGTAGGTCCAGCGTTTCCGTGAGTAGCCGTAGGCGGCGGGACCCTTCTCGATCCACTCCCGGACCTCGGGCACGAGATCCTCGGGGATGAGCGCTGGCTTCCCGGCCGCCCACCGGATCTTGAGTCCCTCCAGGCCCCGTTCCATGTAGGCGTTGAGCCAGCGTTGAAGGGTGCGGGGGCTGATGAGGAGATCCTCCGCGATCTCCCCATGCTTCCGGCCGCGGGTGGCCATCAGCACCGCCTGGCTCCGGTTGCGCAGCCGGCGGTCGTTCGTGGTCTTGAAGGTCTTCTTGAGCTGCTCGATCTCTTCTTCCGAAAGCTGGATTCGAATCACTTGTTCATTCCTCCATAACGCTTCGGGTTATCCATGAACATTCGAGATGATCCATTGGGCATGCAGAACGATTGCATCACCGCGGGAGATGACGTAACCGTACCCCTGCATCGCAACGGACGTATCCCGATGGAGATCCACGACAAAGATGCCGTGATTCATTGATCGTGGTTTGGTAGGAATGCAATCGATGTGCCAAATGATCGCTCCATCCCTTCGACAGGGCGTTCAATGTCTCTTTCGAGGAGATGTGCTATTCAGACACGCTCCGACCCACCTGTGGCTGAATATACCAGATTCGATCCGGAAAGACAAGACTTCGTTTCTGTATGACGAGACAGAGTACAGCGGAAAAAGGTTTCTTTCGAGGAGCATGAAGGGGCACGGGGAACGATTCCCTTGTCCCGCAGGGGAAGGGATGGTAGAATGGCGTGCATCAGGGGATCGAACAGGTGGGAGGAAATTCCATGAAACGATCGGAAACGACGCCGGGGATGGTGCGATTGGAGCATCCCTCGGAGGCGGAGATCGCCCCGATTCTCCATCTCATCCGTCCGTGGGAGATCATCACGGACCCGAAGTTCATCGGGCTCGATCGGATTCCCGAGGAGCGGCCCCTCCTCTTCGTGGGCAACCATACGGTGATCGGCATCTACGACGTTCCCCTCATGTTCGCGTGCCTCTATCGGGAGAAGGGGATCTTTCTGCGCGCGCTGGGGGACCATGCCCATTGGAAAGTTCCCGTATGGCGCGATTTCCTCTCCCGCTTCGGCGTGGTGGACGGGAACCGGGAGAACTGCGCGCGGCTCATGGAAGCCGGAGAGACGATCCTCGTCTTTCCCGGCGGAGCCCGGGAGGTCACGAAACGGAAGGGGGAGAAGTACCGCCTGATCTGGAAGGAACGAACCGGATTCGCCCGGATGGCGATCGCCCACGGCTGCACGATCGTCCCCTTCGCCGCCGTTGGTGCGGAGGAGAGCGTCGATATCTTTCTCGACGGCAACGACCTCCTCGCTTCCCCCATCGGCCCCCTCCTCAAGCGTCTCGGTGTCCGCACCGACCAGCTCTTCCCCTTCGTCAAGGGGATCGGCCCCACCCCCCTGCCCCGTCCCGTCCGGATGTACTTCTACTTCGGCGAACCGATCGACACGAAACGCTTCGGAAAGGACGCCGAGGACGAGGCGAAACGCTTCGCGCTCCGCGACGAGACCCGGGACGCGGTGGAAGCGGGGATCACCTATCTCCGAAAATACCGCCGCCAGGACCTCAAGAAGGATCTCCTCCCGCGAGTGCTCTTGCAGTTGAAGGAATTCGTGGCGGAACGAAGGAAGTCGTGAGCGAAACGCTTCCTCCCCTGCCGTCGCGCACGAGAGACGACAAAATTTGCAAATTCGTCATGCGACGATTTACGAAACCGCTATCGGAATCGCTATTGGGCATTTCCGGCGGTCGTGGCAATCTCCCGGCTCCATCCTCCTGGCCGGGATCGCTTTTCATGCGGGTATCCCATCGCAGGGATGGCGAACGATACCTCAGAAGGTGTAGCCGATCGAGAAGTGGAAGCGTCCGTTGACCTCGCCCGGCCTTCGATCGAGATTGATCCCGTAGAGGAGGCCGATCGGGCCGACGGGCGTGAGGTAGCGCAGTCCCCCCCCCGTGGAATGACGGAAGGCGGAAGGGGTAAATGCTCCCAGGTCGTTCGTCACGATCCCGTTGTCGAGGAAGAGAGCGATTTCGAAGTCCCAGGGGAGGGGGATGCGCGCTTCGAGGGCGCCGAAGAGGAAGTACGTCCCCCCCACGTCGCCGGGAAGGCCGGTGGCCGGATCGTCGGGACGGATGCTGTCGGCCGCGAAGCCGAGCAGGTCGGCGCTCCCTCCGAGATAGAAGCGTTGATCCGCCGGGATCGTCTCCGTCTCTCCGTAGGGACGAAGTCCCCCCCCACGGACGATGCCGGAGAAGGTCACCACGGGCCACGGCGTCACATATCCCCGCACATCCGCCATTGCACGGACGAAGAAATCGAGGGATCGGGTCAGACCGGTGTTCACGTCGAGGCTCATCGTGGCGAAGATCCCCCGGTGCGGGCGGATGAGCGAATCACGGGCATCCCAGGTGAGCGAGGGAGAGAAGACGAGCGTGTCACGGGTTCCCGCCACGTCGGGATCGAAGACCCGCCGCCCCTGCGCCTCGCTCAGGGCCCGGATCGGCTGAGCGATCCGTTCCGGCAGCGTCGGTGCCAGGATGAGACGCCGCTCGTAGCGCGTCGTGAAACCGCTGCTCACGCGGGTGCTCCATCGGTGGAAGAAGCCGGCCGAGGCGCCATAGTGGAGGCTTTCGACCTCCGCGCTTCCCCCCCCCTGCCGCCGCCGCTCGGCAAAGAGACCGTAGCGCGCCCGGATCTTTCCCCCCAGGAAACGGGGATCGGTGAGCCCGATCTCGCCGAATTGCCGGTCTTCGCTCCCGCTCCCCCGCAATCGAAGATCCCAGGCTCGTCCGAGGAGATCGTGATCCCCGAGTTCGAAGAAGCCGTTCCATCCGAGATCACTCTCGTATCCCACGCCGAGATCGACCGTATGGGGGACCCGCTCCTCCATCCGGAAGAGGAGGTGAACCACGGGGGCCTTCTCCTCGAGGCCGAGCACCCGCACACTGACGGCCTGGAATACGCCGAGTTCGCGGATCCGGGAGAGGGCCTCCTGCACCGCCAGGAGGGAGAAGGGAGCCCCCCGGCGAAGCGGGATCTCTGCGAGAACGGTCCGTGGGCGGGTCTGGAGGAGCCCCTGGAGGAAGATCTCGCCCACCTCGACCGGCGGGCCCGGGACACACTGGAAGCTCAGACGCATCGAACGTTCCCCCTCCCCCCCTTCGATCGGCTCGGCCACTGCGGTCACCCGCGCGTAGGGGTGCCCCCCCTCGGAGAGCCGGGAAACGAGGGCCCTGCGATCGAACTCGACCGCAGGGGGGGTGAGCGGGGCACCGATGGCGCTTCGGAGCTGCGGCATCACGCGCTTCGGTGCGTCCCCACATCCCCCCTCGAACGTGATGGCGCCGATCCGGCTCGCCATCCCCTCCGTGATCCGGAAGGTGAGGAAGACGCGCCCTCCTCGCTCGGAGTGCTCCACCGCCACCTGCGCATCGAGGAATCCCCCTTCCGCATACCGTTCGAGGATCGCCTCCCGGTCCGAGGCGATCACTTCCCGGTCGAAGTAGCCCTTGTGAAGGAGACCGGCAGGACGGCTCTGGACGACGGTGCTCAGCTCTTCCGCGGAAAGGGCATGGTTTCCCTCGAAGATGACGTCTGCGATCCGCCGCTGCACCCCCTCCTCGATCGAGAAGCGCCGCTCCATGAGGCCGGGAGCCAGGGGGTGCTGCGTCTCGGTGATCCGTACCTCGGAGAATCCCCGCCGTTCATACCAGGAGCGGAGGGTGGCGCGCGCCTCCCGGAAGGGCGCCTTGCGGATCACCCCCCGCAGCGTGGCTTCGCCGATCGCTTCGTTGCCGGTGAACCGGGTGCGGTACCCGGTACCTGGATGAACGACGAGGCGCAGATCGATGGCTCCGGCCTCCACGTCCCGCACGATCTCCCGTTCGATGACGGCATCGGGGTAGGCGGGGTGATCGTCGTTCTCCTTCCGGAGTGCCTCGACGATCGCGTGGATGTCCGCTTCGAGTTCCCGTTCGATGAAGCGGCCCGATCGGCCGGGGTAAAACGAACGGCGCCACGTCTTCATCCGGAAACGGATCCCTCCGAGATCGAGGCCCCCTGGATCGATTTCGAGGTGGCGCAGCCGGAAGTAGCGGCCGGGGAGGATGAAGATCGAGAGGACCACCTCGTGGGGATCGAGGGTCTTTCGGGTACGGACCCATACCCGGGGGTCGATGAACCCCTCCGCGAGGTAACGCCGGCGGATCCGGTCCTCTTCCACGGTGGGATCTCCCATCCCGTCACCAGGATAGCGCGTGAGGATCTGCATCACCTCCTCCTCGAGGAGGGGGGCGTTTCCGAAGATCCGGACGTCTGCGATCCGGGGGGGCTGACGGAGACGAACCGACAGGATCCCGATCCGCGCTCCCCCTGCGGTGACCACGCCCCCTTCGTGGGGACGGAAACGGACCGATACCTCGGAGAAGAATCGGGTCTCCTCCAGGAAACGCTCGATGCGGGCCAACGCTTCCCCATCGATCCGATCGCCCGCCGTGACCCCGATGAGACGGCGGATCTTCTCGACGAAGCCCGGATCGCTCCCCCCCGGCGTCTCGATCGTGAGTTCGACCCGCTCCACGACGAGCACGTCCTGCTCCGTCCCTCCGGCCGACGCGGGGAGGAGGAGGAGGGCGAAGAGGAGGAAGGCCTCCTGCAACGATCGGCGGCGACGCTTCGGGCTCACCGGAACTCCAATCGGAATCTCAGATCCCCTCCGCTCCGGCCGTCGCTGCTGCGAAACCCGGAGAGGAGGAAGGCATCGAGGAAGCGATACTCGAAGATCGCTTCCTGGGTCACCTCTTCCCCCGTGGCGAGCCGGTACTTGAGCGTCAGGCGCCGGGAGAACCGTTTCCCCACCGTAAGCGAGGTACCGGCCTCCGGGGTCTCTCCCGGTGCGATCTCCACGTAGTCGAGCCCGGTCCGCTCCCGGATCTGGTCCCCCAGCACCCCCCCAAGGAGCGCAGCAAGGATCTGTTCCGGCGTCTTTTCCCCCTCCCTTCCGAAGAGCTGGGCCGTGGTCTTGCGAAAGAGGAGGAGACTGACGATGTCCCCTTCCTCGTGGGGGGGATCGGAGGAGAGCCCGATCTCGAGCGCCTCGGGCGTCCCCTTCACCCGCAGCGTGATCGTACAGCGGTCGTCTTCCCCGCACGCCCCCACATTGTGGATCTCCACCACGCTCTCGATATCGATCCGTGCCTCGGTGCGGTAGGGATTCACGAAATCGACGACCCCGCGTGTGATCCGGAAGTGTTTCCGCTGAAAGACGATCTCCCCCTCGAGGACGGAAGCCCGCCCTTGCAGCACCGGCCGGGCCATCGTCCCGGTCAGGACGAGGTCGGGGTTGAGGGAGAGGTGAGCCAGGTTGTTCTCGACGCGGACCTCGCCGCGCCGTGCGATCGCCACATCGAGTGCCACGGGGGGGAGGGTTCCGAAACGCACACGGCGCTTCGGCTCCGGCGGCGCGAACTTCCGCACGATGAAACCGATGGGGGAGAGCCGGACGCGCCGCGTGTAGCGCCCCGAGAGGAGATAGATCTCTCCGGAGAGACGCAAGTTCTCCCAGGGACCGCTCAGGGAGAGTCGTGAATCGAGCGTGAGGGTGAGGGCCTCCGGCACCTCGAGGGGGATCTTCTCCGCCCGAAGTGCAAGATCGGCAGCCACCGGCCGGAAGTCGGCAAGAGGAATCCTCCCCTCGAGGGAAAAGCGCCCATCGTCCACCCCGCCATGGAGGGGACCCACCTCGATCCGGTCGGAGAAGAAAGCGATCACACCGTCGAGATCGTGAAGGCGCTGCCGCGTTCCCGGAATGGGAAACGCCACCCCCCGCAGTCGCACGCTTCCGGCAAGATGAGGACGACGGCGTTCTCCGGCAACCAGCGCATCGACTTCGATGAATCCCCCCCCTGCCCGGAAATCGGGGGACGAGAGTGGCAAACTCGCCACAGGGATCTCCCCCCGCAAGAGGAGATCGATCTCCCCACCGAGATCGATGCCCCCCGTCACCCGAAGCGCCCCCGCTGCGCGATCCCCCTCGGCAAAGGCCAGCTCACACGCCGCCACGGAGAGAACCTCCCCCCGCATGTCGAGCCGAATCGCTCCGCGATTCTCGATCCGGAACCGGTTCGCCGAAAGACGAAGTTCGGAGAACGCGACCCCGATCCTGCGTCCCCCCCGGTCGCCGAGTTTCCCTTCGATCGTCATCTCCCCCCGGAAGCGCTCGATCCTCATCCGGGCAGGAGAGATCGGGGCTCGTTCGATCCTCCCCGTCACGCGATAGCGGCGGGCAGCCAGGTCGAGCTTCCCGGAGAGGGAGATCGCACGATCGAAGAGGTGCCCCGCTATCGTGATCGGGGTCGCTCTTCCTCCCTCGTCCCCGGCCGTTTCGAGGTCGAGTTCGGAATCGCCGAGTGTTTGCTCGTCGAGTTCGAGCCCCTCGATCCGGAGTCTCCCGGAAACGAGGGGTGCCGTCACGCTCCCGGTCGCGTGGAGTTCGAGGGAGAGGAGGCCGCTTGCCTCGATCTCCCGCGCGGCGAATCGGGTCAGTTCCGCCACCGGAATCCGGGGCGCAAGGAGATGGAAGGCAAGATCACGGCCGTCGAAAGCGATCTCTCCCCTCCCTTCGATCTTCCCCTCCCCCGTTCCGGTCGTCAGCCGGTCGAGGTAGAGGGTTCGTCGCTCGATCCGTCCCGCGAGGTGGAGGGGGGTAAGCTCCTGATCCCGGAAACGGACATCCTTTCCGGTCATCCGGTAGGTTCCGCGGGGATCGTGGAGCGTGCCGGTGACCTCTGCTTCGAGGGAGAAGGCCCCCGCAAGGGGGAGCGTGGGGTGAAGGCGTTTCGGATCGAGATCCTCCCCGAGGAGGTGCAGCGAGATCCGGGGATCCTCCGCGATGCGGAATCCCCTGGAGAAGAGGCTGATCTCACCGGTCATGGCGATCCTCCCCCGCGTTCCCCGTAGCAGGCACGGCTCGATCCCCAAACGCCCGTTCGTCAGGGTGATCGCGAGCGTTCCCTCCCCGAGCGGGGTTCCCCGAAGGGCGAGATCCCGACCGGCCAACCGGAGTCTCCCCCGTGGCGCTTCGAGTTCCCCCCCGAGCGTCATCCGGGCGGAGAACTTCCCCGAGAGGGGGAATGACCCACCCCCGAAATCGGCGGGATCGAAATGCTCGCTCTCCACGGTGAGGGAGAAGGGGGGATTGCGCCGCAAACGCCCCTCCTCGAGGAGATCGATCGTTCCCTGCGCGGAGAGATGGCTCTCCCCCACCGCCCACCGCACCCCCGAGAGGCGTACCCGGCCATCCGTGAGGGTCGCGTGGAGGCGCAGGCGACTGGGAAGTTCGATTCGGCCGGGGATCCGAAGATCCTCCGAACGGAGGGTGAGCTGGAACGCATGACGCCGCCTCGGCGCATCGAGGGGGAAATGTCCCGAGAGGATGAGCGTGGCCGAGCCCTCTGGAAAGGCATCCCTCCCGAGGAAGGCGCCGCTTCGCCGAAGATCGAGGAGATCGATCCGGAATGCCGTTTCGAACCGTCCCTCCGCCACGCTTCCCTCCCCGGAGAGCTTCATCCCCGGGGCGGTGATCGCGATCTTCTCGAATTTCGTTTCCCCTGGGCGATGGGTGAGGGAGGCCTGGAGCCCGACCCTTCCGGGAACCCCGAAGGGAGCGCCCGCGAATTGCATCGTCCCCCCACCCGAAAGCCGTTGGAGGCTCCCCTCGAGGTGGAGACGCCCTTCGAGGATCCCGGTGAGCGGGGGGCGTCCTCTTCGTCCTCCTCCCTGCGCCAGGGCGGCGATCCATCGGGCAGGATCGATTCGTGCCGCCGAGAGATCGAAGACGAACGGAACCCTCTCGTACCACCGCCTCCCGTGATCCCCCCTACCCGAAAGGAGGGGGGAGAAGTCGAGATCGCCGGAAAGGGAGAGGGTCCCCCGATTCGTGAGATCGAGCGATTCGATCCGGAGGGTACGCCCCCCCCAGGTCGCGGCCAGAGAGATCCGCGAGACCGGGAGCCTCCGGTAGCGGATATCCCGGACCTCGAGGTCGGCCCTCGCCGTCGGCGAAGCGAGGGTTCCCCCAAGCGTCAGGCGCCCCGAAAGGCGTCCGTGGGGCGCAACGCCGGAGGGGAGGAAGTTGGCGAAGTGGGCGAGATCGAGGTCGGGCTCGATCTCCCCCGAGATCGACGCCCCCCGCCAGGCCTGCGGGCGAAGTCGCTCCTCCGTACTCGCCGAGATCCGGAGGCTTCCCCCCTCCCCCCGCCAGACGAGGCGTCCCTCCACCCCTTTCGCGACCCGGGCATCGAGGCGCAGGCGACCCGAACGATCCGAGAACGCCGGTGTCGTGATCGAGACCTGCGGGGAGAGGAGGAGGAAGCGTCCCCTTCCACTCGGGAGTTCCCCGGTGAGGAAGAGATGAACCCGATCGGCCCGGAGTTCGATTCCCCCGGAAGGATCGTGGTAGCGCACCGAACCGTCGGTCAGGAAGAACGTCTCGATCGACAGGGGGAAGGGAACCTCGATGGGGAAGGGGAAACGCGTGCCCCGGAACGTCCCAGGGGTAGAGGAGCGAAGGGGGGAACGCTCGAAGGCGCACCCTCCCCCCTCGACGAGGAGCTGCTCGATCCTCACCCGTTCCACGAGGAGGTCCCGCAGCCGAAGATCGAGGAAGATCCGTCTCGCCGCGCACTCGAAACGATCCGTGGAGAAACGGATCCCCTCCACTTCGAGAAGCCCCGACAGGAGGCGCGAATGGATCGCCTCGATCGCGATCGTGCCGGGGATCCGGGCTTCGATCTCCCGGAGGAGTCTTTGGCGGAACGCCTCGCTCCCCACGACCCTGTCGAAGAGGGCAACGGAAACGACTCCGAGGAGGAGGAGGGTGAGGAGGCAGCCTTGCAGCCACCGGGACCGGCGGGCAGGGTGGGCGGTCTCGCTCATCGCCTCTGGCCGTCTCTGCGCCGGAAGACCTTCACGAGGGGGACTCCCCGGAAGGTGAAGGTCTTCATCGTCTCGTAGCGGGGATCTTCCCCCCGGTAGAGCCGCCACCACCAGGGGCCGGAATACCCCTGCTGACAACTGAGCACCCAGAAGGGGGCGTTCGGACGAAAGGTGATATCCGCCCGGAGCCACCCCACCCGCTGGTACTCGGGGAAGGTCGTGTACGTCTCCGAGTTCGTGTCGAGCGCGGCGCCGGGTGGGAGGACCTCGTTGAGGTAGGTGAGGACCCGTCGGTTGTTCGCCTCCCCCCAGAAGGTCGATTCCATCCCCGCGGCAAGTGCGCCCCGCTCCCCCCCGATCAGGAGGTTGAAGTAGGAGAGCTGGTAGGGATCGACCGCGATCACCTCGAAGAGCGCCGGGAGGAGCGAAACCCCGAGGATCACCCAGGGCAGGCGTTCCTTCCCCCGAATCATCGCCGGAAGGCGGCGGCAGATCCGGCTTTGCAAGGCCACCCGAAGGAAGGCCTCGAACCCAATCCCCGAGAGCGCAGCGAGGAAGAGGGGCGCTGCCATGAAGAGCCGCACACCGTCATAGGCCGGCGTCGAGGGGAGCGCCACCGGAAGGATCGCAAAGACGATCTGCAAGAGGAAGAGGATCCCGACCCGATCCCGCCGCAATCCGCTGACCCCGATGCCGAGCAACCCGAAAAGGAGCGTCACCGGCGGCGTGGTGATGGCAAGCATCACCGGCGCATAGTGCCACGGTGCCGGCGGATCGGAATAGACCCGTCCGAAATACCACGTCGGGTGAAAGGGGTGGTGGAGGTGAAAGGCGATGTACTCGGAGAGCCGCGTAAGCGGCTCGGGCCAGAGCCAGGGCCAGGAGAGGAAGAAGACGAGGGGCCCGAGAAGAAAGATCGCAAGCGCGTTGCGCCACCACCGCCGCCACGGATGAAAGGCGATCGCCCAGAGGAAGAGCGGGATCGGGAGGATGAGCGCGTTGATCTTGACGGCGAGTGCCCCCCCGAAGAGCACCCCCGCAGCGATGCTCCCCCGTACGTCCTCGAGTCCCCACAGGAACGCCACGGTGACGAAGAGGGCGAAGAGCGCGTAGGGGAGGTCGAGCGCCGCCATGTGCGCATGTGCGAACACCTGCGGCATCGTGAGGAGCGCGCCCCCCCCGAAGAGCGCGGCGAAGATCCCCCACCGCTGTCGCAGGAACCGCATGAGGACCCACATCCCGGCGAGGAAGAGGAGGACCGCTCCCGACCGGTGCGCCGCGATCCGCCCCACGCCGAGGCGTTCGAGCGCTCCGGTCGCCCCGTACACGAGTTTCGCCAGGGGGGGGTGTTCATGGTTGAACCCCCACCCTTCGTCGATCAGGGTCCGATCGAGGGCCGCGCCCACGCCATTGGAGAAGAGACGCGCCACCTGGCGGGAGAGGGCGGCAACATAGGCGTCCCCCGCCCGGAAGTAGGGAGGCTCATCGACGCAGAGCCCGATCCCCTCGATCGTGACGAGGAGGAGGAGCGCTGCGGCTGCGAGAAGGAGGAGAAGGAGGGCCTGCTCGGTCTTCGGCGACATGATCGTCCCCTGTGGCATTCCGCTCCGATGTCCAGGACGTTCCGGCCCGGGGGGAATCGCCCGAGAAGATGGGCATCGGAGCGGACGCGACCTCCTCATCCCCCCTCGGGATCTCCCAGGAGGATGGGGGCACCGGTGCGCAGCGATTCCTCGATCTTGAGCGTCACGAGGGTGGAACGAATGCTTTCCGTCAGGGAGAGGGCGCGGTTCTCCCGGATCGCCTGGAAGAATGCATCGATCTGGGCGCTTTGCCCCTTGTCCTGATGGCGCAGGCGCTCCTGTTCCTTCTTGCCGTGGCGGGAGATCGAGGCGTAGCGGAAGTCATCGATGACGGCGATCGCACCGTCGGCCATGATCTCGATGTACTCCTTGCCCCCTTCCGGATCGCCACAGGCGGCATAGAGGATCGTGCCGATCGAGCCGTCGGCGAACCGGATCGTGACGCTCACCTCCTGGGGGAGCGTGTCGGGGGGACTCGTGGGGGCCTCGGCGAAGAGCCGCACGGGCGCAGAAGCGGCAAAGGCGTGGAGGAGATCGACGAAGTGACAGACCTCCCCCCGGATCCGTCCCCCCCCCTCCACGGGGTCGAGGATCCAGGAATTGGGAGGAAGGGGACCCGCATTGACGCGGATCTGCATCATCACAGGCCCCTCCCGCTTCAGCCGTGATGCGACCCAGCGTGTGAGGGGGGCATAGCGCCGGTTGAATCCCACCATCGCCCGGACCGGAGGGGTGGCGGGATCCTCGAGGAGGGCCACGATTCCGGCGAGTTCCTCTTCGGTGAGCGCGAGGGGCTTTTCGAGCCAGACCGCCTTCCCCGCCCGGAGTGCCGCGCCCAGGAGGGGGGCATGGAGGTTGTGCCGGGTGGCGATGAAGAGCGCATCGATCTGTGGATCTTCGATCACCTCGGCCGGATCGGTCGCGCAGTTCCGGAAACCGAAACGCCGGGCCACCGTGGCCGCGCTCGGCCCCGTGGCGGTCACGACGGTCACCGGCTCGACATCCTCCCGCCGCCGGATCGCCGGCAGGAGGACGGAACGGGCGTAGTTGCCGGCCCCGATCATCCCGAGGGTGATCGGCCGGGAGGGGGCAGGAGGAGGGGGATCGGAGAGGGTCACGCGCCGGGGAAGGGGGGCCGGTTCTTCAGCGCGGGGATAGGTGAGGAGCACCCCGAGGTACTTCTCCTGCCCTTTCCCCAGAATCAGCCGATAGGCCCCCTCGGCCTCCCCGATCTCGAAGGTGTGCGTGGTGAGGCGCTTCACATCGACCCCTCCCCGCGCGACGAGATCGAGGAAGAGGGCCATGTTCCGGTTCTCCGTCCAGGGGACGTAGGCGTAGGGGTAATCGATCCCCTGCTCCTCGTAGCGGGGGTCGTAGCGTCCCGGTCCGTAGGACATCGAGAGACGGAGAGCGAGTTCCTTCTCGTAGTAGATCTTTCGCGGGACATCCATCCGGACGGCGCCCACGACCACGACCCGCCCCTTGAGACGGGAGATCTCTCCGGCCTGTTCGACGGGGGCGTTGCTCTCGGTCGCGGCGGTGATGATGACGGCATCGGCGCCGCGTCCCTCGGTGCAGGCGGCCACCGCATCCGGTAGTTCGCCGGGGGAGACGGCGCGGTCGCAGCCGAGTGATTCGGCGAGTTCGATCCGATCGGGTTCGAGATCGGCCCCGATCACCACGCACCCGGATGCCTTGAGGATCTGCACGGTCAGTTGTCCGATGAGGCCGAGGCCGATGACGGCGACGACCTCTCCGATGCGCAGGTCGGCCACCCGGACCCCCTGGAGCGCGATGGCGCCCACCGTGACGTAGGCTGCCTCGGCGAACTCGAGCATTCGCGGTTTCTGGGGGATGCGGACGACGAGATTCCTCGGGACGTAGACCTCCTCGGCATGGGCGGCGTATCCGAAGCCCGCGCAGGCCACCCGTTCTCCGGGGCGGAAGCCTTCGCACCCCGCGCCGACGCCGACCACGGTGCCCGCGCAGCTATACCCGAGGGGGAGAGGGGTGTCGAGCCGGTTGAATGCCATCTCGAGCGCGCTCTTGAGTCCCTGCTGCTCCACCTTGCGCAGCACCTTGCGCACCAGATCGGGGCGCTCCATCGCCTTGGCCGCGAGGTTCTTTCGGGCGAAACTGGCGGTCATCCGTTCGGTGCCGGCACTCACGAGGGAGACGGCGCTTCGGACGAGAACCCCCCCCGGCCGAAGTTGCGGAGGAGGGACCTCCTCGACGGTCAACGCGCCGGTTCGCATGTTCTGAATGACTTGCTTCATGGTCTCCTTTCCTCGATTCGTTCGATGCGCCTCCGATCGCTGCTCCCGCACCTTCCCTCATGCCGTGAGGTGCCGATCGAGGAAGGCGTAGGCGGCCTCCTTCATCGGGGGGGTGAAGCGGTGCGTCGTCTCGAAGCGGCGCAGTTCCAGTGTGCCGACCCGGAAGGCGCTGCGGGCCGCTTCGTACATCTCCTTGGCCCCGAGGCTCCACTTGTCGTTCGTGGCGGCAAGGATGAGGAGGGAGGCGGGTTCCGCGAGGCGAACCACGTCTTCGATGTCGCCGTGGCGCAGGAACCCCGGAACGCAGAAATCGGGCTGAATTCCGGTATCATGGGCGAGCATCCGCCGGAAGTTCGTGCAGCCGCAGCTCGAGACGGCGACCCGGATCCTCCGATCGAAGGCGGGAGCGAAGAGGGCCGTGCGCCCCCCATAGGAGTGGCCGATGAAGCCGATCCGCTCCGAATCGACCTCCGGGCGTGCCTGGAGGAGGGAGATCCCGAGCGAAACCTCGTGGAGGAGCTTTCCGAGCAGCGTTTTCCCCTCGATGAGGAGGTTCTTCATGAGATGGTGGTGGAAGGCGACCGGATCGTCGGGATCGGCGCGTTCCTCGAAGCAGGGGGCATCGGGGGCCAGCGTCACATAGCCGCGCAGGGCCAGCTCCGCGGCATAGGCCTGTTCGGGGTTTCCGAGCAAGCCGACGACCTCCCCCTTGCCGATGTGATACTCCCGGTTGTGCTGGTGATGGCAGAAGATCGCCGGCATGGGGGCACGGGCCCCCTTGGGGAGGAGGAGGTAGGCATGGATCCGTTCCTCGGGGGTCACGTCGTAGGCGATCTTCTCCCGAACGTAGGGGCCGCAGTCCACCGATTCGACCCGCTTCGGGGCAAGGGGACAGGGTTCTGGAAGTGCTCCGAGCAGCGCGAGGAACTCGTCACGTTGCATCGTCATTCCCCTTCCCGGACGCCGATCGACGAGTGTCCGGGAACGTCACGAGATCCAGAGCCTTCATCCCCCCTCCGGAATGAAGGCGGCCGGATCCTCGAGAATCCTCCGGAATTTTTCGAGCGACTGGAGGCAGTAGAGGGCATCCTCCACACGTTCATCGAAGGTGTAGCGCAGAGTGAGCATCGGCACACACGTGATCTCCCCCTCCGGAGAGATCGTGACTTCGTTGGTGACCTTCCCCGCCGTGATGAAGATCGGGATGTTCCCATATTCGTAGAGGTGATGGAACCCCGCATCCATCTCGATGCTCCCGAGGTTGGCGATGAAGACGCTCGCGAACATCGGATCGTTCCGGATGAAGGCGCCGGGGAGGAGTCCGAGATCGTCGAGGCGCATCACGAGGCGAACGAGGGGGGAAAGGAGGAAGAGGGGAAGCTTGAAGAGGAGCGAGAGTTCCACGTCGGTGGCAGAAGGCTCCGGACTCCGCCCCCTGGCGATATCTCCCTCCACATGATGGATCAACGTCTCGAAGGACCAGGCCGGATCGATCCGGCGTTTGACCACGACGATGGGAGCGTCGTCGCTCTTCCCCTTCTTCGCGCTGAAGCTCACCCAGATCCCCCGGCGCTGGTAGATCCGTCCGCCTGCGGTGAAGCGGTTCAGGCGCGGCCGTTCGGCCAGGGTGCGGGCGGTGGCGAAGATGAGGAGGTGGAGGATCGTGGCCCGAACCCCTCGTGATTCCCGGAACGCCTGGAGGAAGGTCCACGTCTTTCGCATGTCGAGATTTTGCTCGAAGAAGACGGCCGACTCGTTGCGTCTGCGCATGATGAGCGGCATGATCCGCCGGGTGGCGGGCAGGTCGTTGACCACGTCTCCATCGGGGCGCCATCGGAAGGGCACGTTTTCGACTCCTCCGCTCGGGGTCAGAAGGTATAACGGGTGACGATCGCCTCGGTCTTCTCATGTTCGCGGATCGCCTCGGCGAAGGCCTCGGCGCCTGCTTTGTCGCGGAAGGTTCCGACGCGGACACGGAACCAGTGTCCCCGTCCCGGCAGATCGACGCCGACCGTATAGGCCGAGAGGCCCTTTCGCTTGAGCGTCTCGACCCGTGTCAGGGCATCGTCGAGGCTCCGGTAGGCGGCGATCTGGACGGTGTAGAGGGGACCCATCGCCGCGGCCTTCTCCGGAGGAATCGGGGGAGCGGCGGCGGGGGGGATCGCGGTCTGTTCCCCATCTCCTTCCCCTTCCCAGGCATCCTCCTCCCCTTCCGCGGAGAGGGGTAGAGCGGGGAGGCTTTCCTCCTCGAAGTTCTCCTGCGTCTCCTCGATGGGGCCGTCGGCGCGAGGGGAAAGACGAGAGATCGAGACGGGTTCCTCGACGGAAGGGGGAGGGACGATGACCTCTTCCGCGTCCGCTACGGCCACGCTGGGGGGCACGGGCTCGGAGGCGACCGCCGAGGAGGATGCCTGCGCATCCGCAGTTTCGGCATCCTCCGAGGTGCTCTCCCCCCTCTCCTCCTCCGGCGTCTCCCCTTCTCCCAACGATGCGGGAGGAGGGACGAGACGGAGCGGATCGGCTTCCGGATCGGAGACCTCGGGTTCGCGGAAGGGGTCGAGGATCCCTTTGGCCGCGCCGCTGAGCCGTGCGACGAGGCGGGTTTCGTGATCGATCGCCCGAAGCTGCCACCCCAGCATCACACCCAGGGAAAAGACGATCAGCAGCGCGGCGAGCGAGCCGATGAAGAGGAAGGCGACCTGCCGCTCATCGAGTTCCACCTGATAGAGGGATTTGAGCTTTCGCGGATCACGCATGGGCTGTCCCCTGCTGAGCATTCGCCGAGGATCGGAAGCGAAGCAACGATCCCCGACACGCGGGCGGAGGGCGTTTCGTCTGCTCCCGGGTGACCGGCCGGTCTTTCCCGCGCAAAGGGGCTATGGCGTCTCCGGGAAGTGGGAGAGATCGACCTTCCAGGTCGTGCCGGTAGGGGTGTCGAGGAGGGCGATCCCCCGCTCGGCGAGACGATCCCTGAGTTCATCGGCCCGCTTCCAGTCCTTCGCCTTCCGCGCCGCGTCCCGCTCCGCGATCGTGGCCTCGACCCAGGCCGTATCGATCTTCAACTCCCGGGCGAGATCGTCGTGGAGGCGGCGGAGGACCTCGGCGGGAGGATCCTGGAAGAGACCGAGCACCTCTCCGACACGGGTCAATGCCGCCCGGATCTCCCGCAACGTGGCAACGCGGTCCTTCCCCTTCGGCTTCCTGGCGGCGAGCAGCTCGTTGGCATAACGAAACGGCTCCGAAAGGGCGGCGATCGCCGCGGCCGTGTTGAAGTCGTCGTCCATCGCCTCGACGAACCGCCGTTCGATCGCCGAGACCCGCTCCGGATCGAGGATCTCCTCGGATCCCTCCGGCGTCGTTTCGATGAAGCGGTCGATCTTCTCCAGGGTCGTGTAGAAGTAGTCGAGGCGTTTGTAGGCCTGGCGGTATGCCTGGGGGTTGAAATCGACGTTGGAGGCGTAGTGGTTCGTCAGGATCGTGTAGCGGACCACGAGGGGAGAGAAGCGTTGGACCAGATCGTGGATCAGGTAGAAGTTCCCCAGCGATTTGGCCATTTTCTGCTTGTTGACCGTCACGAGGCCGTTGTGGATCCAGTAGCGCGCCAGGGGGCGGCCGGTGGCGGCTTCGCTCTGGGCGATCTCGTTTTCGTGGTGGGGAAAGATGAGATCGCGTCCTCCGCCATGGATGTCGAACGTTTCACCGAGGTAGCGCATACTGAGGGCCGAGCATTCGATGTGCCACCCCGGCCGTCCGGGGCCCCAGGGGGAGGGCCAGGAGAGTTCTCCTGGTTTCGCGCCCTTCCAGAGCGCGAAATCGAGTGGATCGGCCTTCGCCGCATCGATCTCGATGCGAGCGCCCACCTCGAGTTCCTCGATTTTCCGGTTGGAGAGTTTCCCGTATTCGGGGAACTTGCGAACGGAGAAGTAGACGCTCCCCCCGGAAGGGTAGGCGAACCCCTTCTCGACGAGGCGCTCGATGAGCGCGATGATGTCGGGGATATGATCGGTCACCTTCGGCTCGACGTCTGCGGGCTCCACCCCGAGGGCGGCCATGTCCTCCTCGGTCAGCGCGATCATCCTCCGGGCGTGCTCGAGGGGATCGACCCCGAGTTGCGCGGCCCGATCGAGAATTTTGTCGTCCACATCGGTATGGTTGCGCACATAGAGCACCTCGTAGCCGAGGAAGCGCAAGTAGCGGCGGATCGTATCGTAGACGATCGCCTGCATCCCATGCCCGATGTGACACCGGTCGTAGACCGTCACGCCACAGGCGTACATCCGGACGCGGTTCTCTTCGAGTGGAAGGAACGGTTCCTTCCGGTTCGTGAGGGAGTTGTAGACGCGTAGTGCCATGATGAAGATCCTGACGAAGAACCCGCTCTCACCTTGCAGGCCTCCCCCCCCGCCGGAGGGGAGGAAGGACGACGATTCCCTAACATACCCATTGGGAAGCGGGAAAGTCAAGTCGAACGGAGGAATTCGAGGTGATTCCCCAGCGGGGGGCTCCCCCCGCTTCCCCCTCCCGAAGAGCGGGAGAAGGCCGGGGTGAACGGATCACGAGGAAGTCAGGCCGTGTGGTCCTCGTCCGGACCCGGGGGAAGGGGATCGGAGGAAGCGGAGGGGGTCCGTAGACCGTCTGGGCCTTCCCCCTCGACCTCGAGGAGGACGAGGAAGAGGTGGATCGGAGGAAGCGGAGGGGATCAGTAGATCGTCTGGAGCCCACGACGATCGTCGCGAGAGAGGGTTTCCTGATAATCTATACATGGCGCCACGTAGGCGTACATCGTGGCCCAGAACTTCCCCGGAGGATGGGCGAGCCCCAACGCATGGCCCACCTCGTGGACCATCGTGGCCTCGATGTAGATCTCGGCGGTGCATCCATCCTTTTCCGCCTTGCTCGTGAAGTTCACCCGATCGTTCACGTAGATGTCGGCATCGATGATCTCGGAACGGTTGTTCGTGAGGGGGAAGGTCACGGCCACGCAGCCGCCGGAGCAGACGCGGGCACCGCTGAAGTTGAGGGTGGGGATCCCGTCTCCCTGGCGTCCGCCGCCGGTATTGCCCGGGGCGGCGGCCAGGACACCGCGGACCGCGGAGTTCCATCCCGTACTCCTCGAGTTGACCGCGTTCATCACGGCCGTGACGCCCCCATCGGGATCATCGATGGCCGGGTGTCCATTCTGATCGATCACCAGGTGGACGGGGAGGTTTTGCCAGCCGTTCTCCGCACCGGGAATCACGGCGAATCCGGTCAAAAAGACCCCCATCACGAGCACGAGCAGGGAACTCCCCATCAGGAGCGAGATTTTCCGTATCTTTCTTGACATTCCGTTTCTCCTTCGAATCACGATCATGGTCACAGGCGGGTGGTCCCGCTTACTTCATCTGGCTCCCTTTGAGGCCATGGCGTCCTTGGATCCGGGCGAGGAAGGCCTTAAGGGGCATCTCCTCGATGTCCTGTCCCTCGGGGAGGTCGCCGAGGAGGACGACGTCGTCCTGGCTGACATCCTCCCGGACGACCCGGGCGGTTCCCTTCTTCGGATCGCGGAGGACGTTGTACTTGCCCTGGCTGTAGGCATTGATCCGCCAGGCTGCTGCGTCGTTCTCCCAGCGGTTGAGGAAGAGGATCGCTTCCTGCCCCACTTTGAACGTGGGGAAACCGATCGGCCGCGAGGTGAGGCCATCGACCGTTCCACCGAACTCCCGCACCGTGATCCGGGAGGGGGCTTCCCCCTTCAAGCGTTCGGTGACCTCGAAGGTGATCGAACTCATGATGAACCGCCCTTCGGCGTCCCAGTGACTCCGAACATCCACGACCTTCCCCTGGACCACGAGCGAGGAGGTCGCGACGAGTTCGTCGAAGGCGACCTTCTTGAAGACCGAAGCATCCGCGGCGCTCGTCACCAGCACCGCAAAGAAGACGGAAGCGAGACACAACGATAGCTTACGCATGGACGAAACCTCCATGAGACGGGTACATGACCCCTGTTGGAAAGGATGCTCCATTTCTCTCGAATGAGAATGGAAAAAAGACGGAAGGCCAAGGCAGCTTGGAAAATTCCCGAAATGAGGTGATTCCGGAGTGTTCCCTGAAAAGAAATCGCGTGGATCACGAGGACAATATACCGGAAAATAGAAAAAAGGCAAGGATCGATCGATGAAAACCGGCAGGAACTTTTTTGAAGTTCACCTGCCCGCATCCATGCCCGGTTCGGAGCCTTCTCTCTGCCACCTCTCTGCCGCCTGCCTGCCAGGAGGCAGTTCCCGGCCCCCGCCTCCCCCCCAGGAACCGCTCACCGATATGCCCGGAGAGAATCGGAGTCTATGGCGCGTATTCATGGATCGATCCTGCCCTACATCTCCGGAGTGTTTCGTGGTAGGATCTCCACATCCGCATCGGAGGGAGGTAACCGTGTCTGCGCGCTTCATCGTCTATGGGCTCCTTGGATGGTGCATCGAGATCGTCTTTACCGCGCTCGGGGATCGAGTGACGGGGAAGGTGCAGGATCTACGCCTGGAGGGGCACACCTATCTCTGGATGTTTCCGATCTATGGGGGAGGGGGGATCTGTCTCGAGGGGATGCGCGGCATGATGGGGGAGATCCTCTGGCCGTTTCGGGGGCTCCTCTACACCGCCGCGATCTTCGCGGTGGAGTATGCCACCGGCTGGCTCCTTCGGCGGCTCATCGGACGCTGTCCCTGGGACTACGGAGGGGTTCGCTGGAACGTTCACGGCCTGATCCGGATCGACTATGCCCCCTTCTGGTTCCTGGCCGGTCTTGCCTTCGAACGGGTCCACGACTTTCTCCTTCTCCTGACGCGGCCTTGATCGCCCTCCGTCCGATCGGTGCAACCGGGAGTGTTCCAGCCAGGGGGCCGTGGGGATCGCTCTTTCCAGCTTCTCCCCCCCCCCGATGTGGCGGAGCGTGAGGAGACTCATTCGCCGGATGCGGGTTCGATCGAAATCTCGATCGAGGGGGATTCGGCCGAGGTGTCATCCGTCTCTTCCCCAGGGGATTCCACGGGCTCTTCCCCGTCGGTTTCTCCCTGTCGTTCGAGCCGAGCTGTGGGGTTTTCCGAGATGAGATCGACGATGACGTCTTCGATTGGGCCGGGTGGAGGGGGGACCTCCTTCTCTTTGGCTGGCGGTTCGGGCGGTGGAGGGGGGACGCGTGCCGGGGTGAGGG
>CAZTSL010000017.1:0-46766 GCA_964616915.1 uncultured bacterium | reverse complement strand
GGATGCGCATGGCCGTGGTGCTCGTGGGGATGCGCATGGCCGTGGTGCTCGTGGGAATGCGCTTGGTCGCGGTGCTCGTGGGGATGCGCATGGCCGTGGTGCTCATGGGGATGCGCATGGTCGCGGTGCTCGTGGGGATGCGCATGGTCGCGGTGCTCGTGGGGATGCGCATGGCCGTGGTGCTCGTGGGGATGCGCATGGTCGCGGTGCTCATGGGGATGCGCATGGGCTGCGTGTGCGGTGAGGGTGACATCGACCTTCGTGGCGCCGAGCATCCCCCGCATCACCCCCCGGGCGGCCAGGGAATAGCCGTCCAGATCGAGCCGGCCGAGTTCCGCCTCGAGGTGGGAGAGGGGAAGGCCGAGATCGACGAGCGCACCGAGGAGCATATCCCCGCTGATCCCGGCGAAGATGTCGAAGTAGGCGAGTCTCATCGTTCCTCCCGGTCGAGATGGTTGATCACGCTGGCCAGATAGGCCGCGCCGAAACCGTTGTCGATGTTGACGACGGCGACCCCGGCGGCGCAACTGTTGAGCATTCCGAGGAGCGCGGCCAGCCCCTGGAAGCTGGCGCCGTAGCCGATGCTCGTGGGCACGGCGATCACGGGGACGGAGACGAGTCCTCCGACGACGCTGGCCAGTGCCCCCTCCATCCCGGCGACCACGACGATCACGCGCGCGCGATGGAGCCGATCGCTCTGGAGGAGAAGGCGATGGACCCCGGCGACGCCGACGTCGTACATCCGTTCCACGGGGTTGCCCATCACCTCGGCGGTGACGGCAGCCTCCTCGGCCACGGGGATGTCGGAGGTGCCGGCACTGATGACGAGGATCGTCCCCTTCCCCGTGGTCTCGACCCCCTTTTCGGAGAGGAAGAAGGTGCGGGCCGTGGGATCGTGGTGTCCCGCGGGGAAGCGCTCCGAAAGGAAGGCGGCCTTCTCGGGGGTGAGGCGGGTGACGAGGACGTTGCTGCGATGGGCCGCCATCCGTTCCACGATCGCGGCGATCTGCTCCGCGCTCTTGCCTGCACCGAAGACGACCTCGGGGGCGCCGGTCCGCAGTTCCCGGTGATGATCGATCGTGGCCTCTCCGATGTCCTCGAAGGGGAGGCGCCGGAGATGCTCGAGGGTACCTTCGACGGTCTCCTCGCCGCGCCGAAGTCTTTCGAGGATCTCGCGGAGTGCCTGGGGCTTCAAGGTTTCCTTCTCCTTTTCTGGGGTTTCTCCTCCCCGAGCGTCAGGGAAACGGACTCGATCGAACGGTCCGACGATTTGGCGATGATGAATCGATGCCCTCTGAAAGTCAAGGATTCGTTCTCCTTGGGGATTCTACCGAAGCGTTCGAGGAGGAAGCCCCCGAGCGTTTCGTAGTCCCCGTCGGGGAGTCCCAGGCCGAGTTTCTCGTTGAGCGCCTCGATCTCCATCCGGGCGTTGACGAGGTAGCGCCCCTTGCCGAGGGACTGGAGGTAGACCTCGGAGGGATCGAATTCGTCGTAGATCTCTCCGACGATCTCCTCGAGGATATCCTCGATCGTCACGATTCCAACGGCGCCCCCATACTCATCGACGACGACGGCGAGATGGTTGCGCGTCTTCCTCAAGATGCCGAGTGCGCGTTCCGCCCGTGTGGTCTCCGGGAGATATACGGGGGGGCGGATCAATGGGGTGATCGTCATGTCGGAAGGCTGGACCCCGATGAGGTCGAAGGAGTGCAGGATCCCGATGATGTTGTCGATCCGGTCGCGGTAGATCGGGATACGGGAGAAACCCTTGCTCGTGATGAGCCGCAGCGCCTGACGGACCGTTACGTTCTCCTCGAGCGCGCAGGTCTGGATCAACGGTACCATGCAATCATGGAGCGTCGTCTCCGAGAAGCGGAAGATCCGGTGGACGATCGCGGCCTCCATCTCCTGCAGGACGTCCCCCCCGTCAGGGCTTCCCAGCGCCATGGCGAGGGACTCCTTCGTTCGAACCTCCGTGGCCTCGTCGATGCCGTGGAGGATCGCGCGGCTCGCCCGGTTCAGGAGATGCACGAAGGGGGAAAGGAGCCGGGTGAGGAGCCAGAGGGGCAGGGCCAGCCTGGGGATCAACCGATGCCCCTGCTGCTGGAAGAGGCCCTTGGGCATGATCTCCCCGAAGATCAGGAGGAAGGGACCCAGCACGAGCAGGGCATAGAGGACGCCATGGGGGTGGGAATGAAAGAGGACGGTGATGAGCGCACTCGTTGCGACCATCGTCACGATGGAGCCGAGCATCGTCGATCCGAAGAGGAGGTCCCGGTTCTCGAGGAGCCTTCGCACCCGCTCCGGCTCCTCCTCTGCTCCCTCCTCCGGGTGCGCCACCGTTCGGGCGCGCAGCAGGGCCGCAATCCCGATCTCCATCCCGGCGAAGAAGGCTTCGAGAAGGGTGAAAGCGAAGACGAGAAGGAAGATCTGCCAGGCCATCGCGGGTCTCCTCAGTCCACTCGAGGTTGCTCCCCCGCGGGGGGAGGGGAGGGGAGGCGTTCGACGACGACCTCCTTGATGCGGGGACCCTCCAGCTTCTCGACCGTGAATCGGAAACGATCGAACTGCGTCTGGGCCTCCCGCTCGGGCACCGTGCCGAAGAGGTGAAGCACGAAGCCCCCTACGGTGTCGGAGTCCTCGTCGGGGAGCCGTGTCCGCATGAGCTGGTTGAAGATGTCGAGCGGCAGCTTGCCGGAGACGAGGTAACGACCGGGGGCGATCTCCCGGTAGAGGGGTTCGGGGGTATCGAGTTCGTCGTGGATCTCCCCGAAAATCTCCTCGAGGATGTCTTCGAGCGTGATGATCCCCGCCGTTCCCCCGAACTCGTCCACGACGATCGCCAGATGTTGCTTCTTGAGCTGGAACTCCCGAAGGAGGGCATTGGCCCGCTTGCTTCCGGGCACGAAGTAGGGGGGACGGATGATCCTGCGGAGCGAATGGCTCTGCGCCGCCGCATCCGCGGGGTTGAGCAGAAAAAGATCCTTGGCGTAGAGCACCCCCACGATCTGGTCGATACTCCCCTGGTAGATCGGAATCCTCGAATGCTTCCCCTTTCGGACCCGCTCGATGATCTGGGAGAGGGGCAGATCGATCGAGAGGGAAAAGATATCGGTTCGGGGGGTCATGATCTCCTGGACGAGGGTCTCCTTCAAGGCAAAGATCCGGTCGAGGAGTTCCCGCTCCGTGGGATTGAAGCGTTCTCCCGCCGGATCGAGGAGAGAACGGATCCTGGCCTCCTCGATCGCGATCTGCTGCGACATCTCGCTACCGCCAAGGAGGCGGATCGTCCCCTCCGTGACGGCGTGCACGGCCCGGCGCAGGGGGGAGAGGAGGAGGTGAAGGATCCGGATCGGCCGCACGATCGAGGGCGCCAAGGACTCTGCGTAGGTGAGGGCGAGGCGGCGGGGCACGATCTCCCCGAAGAGGAAGAGGACCGGCGCCACAACGGCTGCCGTGAGAAGGACGAGGTAGGGCCAATACGCCTCGACGGGCCGATCGAGCGGATCGGCCAATACCCTTCGGATGATCAGCGTCCCTTCGATCGCCGCGGAGATCTTGCAGAGCCCCCCCCCAAGGAGGAGGGTGAGGAGAAGGCGGCGGGGGCGGCCAAGGAGGGCGATGAGCCGTCTGCCCGCAGCCTCGTCCCGCTTGCGGATCCGTTCGATCTGCCGGGGATGAAGCGAGAAGAGCACCGTCTCTCCGACGGAGAAGAACGCCACACCGAACAGCCAGAGGAGGAAGAGGAAGATGCGCATCGTTCATCCAAAGTGTCGATAACCCGATGGAGCAACTCGGGATTCCCCTCCCGCCTCATCGACGAGGCGGATCCCTTCACCCCGTTCGATCCAGCCGATCACCGTGATGTCGGTCCGGGTTCGACGGGCGATGGCGTCCACTTCTGCCTGCCGCTGCCGGGGGACCGTGAAGAGGAGTTCGTAATCCTCCCCGCCGGTGAGCGCATCGTGGTCATCGCCGCCGCAGAGGCGCCGGTACGCCGGGGAACGGGGGATACGTTCCCGGAAGATCCGGGCTGCGACACCGCTTTCCTTCAGGATGTGCGCCAGATCGCCGAGGAGGCCGTCGCTGATGTCGATCATCGCGGAGGCCAGGCCTTCCCCGGCGAGGAGGTTTCCGGCCTCCAGGCGGGGGGTGGGGGAGAGGTGCCGCTCCCAGAGGAACGCCAGGTCGGGATTCTCCCGGAGGGGGGAGGCCTCGGATTCGGCTTCGAGCATCTTCCTGCGGCCGAGCGCGGCGTCGCCGAGCGTTCCCGTCACGCAGACGAGATCCCCGACGGCTGCCCCCCGCCGTTCGACGACCCGCCGGGCCTCCCCCAGGATCGTGACGCACAGGAAGATTCCGGCGGGGGAAGCGCTCAGATCCCCCCCCACGAGGGGGACCCGATACGCCCGCGAGATTTCTTCGAAGCCGGCGTAGAGTTCCTCGACGAAATGCGTCTCCGTCTCCCGCGGGAGGGCCAGCGCGCTCAGAAAGGCCCGGGGAATCCCCCCCATCGCCGCGATATCGCTGAGATTGACGAGGAGCGCCTTACGGCCGAGCGCGCGGGGGGGCACCCTGGCATCGAAGTGGACCCCCTCGGTGAGGAGATCGGTGGAGACGAGAAGTCGCCTCCCAGCAGCAGGGCGAAGGACCGCCGCATCGTCTCCGATGCCCAGCACGACCTGCGGGGGAAGCGCTCCCTCCCATCGGCGGCGGATCGTCTCGATCGTGGAAAACTCGTCCTTCATGCGCATCCCCTCACTTCCGTCCCGGTGGGGGGATGGACCGGAAGGCGGAAGGTGAAGGTCGAGCCCTCCCCCTCCACGCTCGAGGCGAAGACCCGCCCGCCGTGCAACTCGACGAAGGTCTTCACGATCGACAATCCCAGTCCTGCGCCGCCGTATTCCCGGGTGGAAGAGCCGTCCACCTGGAAGAAGCGGTCGAAGGTCCGTTCGATCTGATCCTGGGGGATGCCGATACCGGTGTCCTGGACGGAGACCTCCACGAAATCGAATCCTTCCTCCTCACCGGCCAGCCCACGGCGCGCCGAGATCACGATCCTCCCCCCCTCCGGGGTGAACTTTACGGCGTTGGCAACGAGATTGTCGAGCACCTGCCGGATCTTCCCCTTATCGACGACGATCTGGCCGAGATCCTCCTCGAGGGCCTTCTCCAGGGTGATCTGTTTCTTCCGTGCCTCGATCTGGAAGGTGGCGATCGAGCGCTCGACGATCTCGGCCGGATCGGTCGCTTCCCGGTAGAGTTCGATCTTGCCGAGACGAGCCTTCGAGAGTTCGAGGATGCTGTTGATGATCTGGAGGAGATGCTCGGCCTTCTCCTTGATCTGCTCGGTGAACTCCGCATGCTGCGGGGAGATTTCGCCGGTCACCCCACTGAGGATGAGATCGGCGTACCCGATGACCGCGGTCAGTGGGGTGCGCAGTTCATGGCTCATCGTGGCCATGAACGATTCCTTCATCCGGTCGAGCTGCTGGAGTTCCTCGTTCGCGGCCCGCAGCTCCGCATTGATTCGTTCGAGTTCTTCGGTCCGTTCCTTCACCTTGACTTCGAGATTCCGGCTCGACTCGTGGAGATTGCGCGCGATCCGTTCCTTCTCTTCGAGGGTTCTCTGGAGTTGCCCGATCACCCGGTTGAAGGCATGGACGAGGAGATCGATCTCGTCGTGGGTGGTCAGTTCGACCGGCTGGAGCCCCCCCTTGGCCTTCACGCCGTCGATCGCCCGGATGAAGGCGGCGATGCTGCGTTCCTTCTCTTCGAGTTCCCCGGAAAGGAGGGTGACATAGAAGGAGACGCCAAGGAGCACGATCATCTTGAAGATCTCGGGAAGGAGGAAGCCCTCCATCTCGAAGCCGGGACGCTGCACCGCCTGGAGAAGGGAAAAAAGGAGGATGATGCTGTACGCGAAACTGGTGAGCACGAAAGTGAAGAAGATGACCTCCCGGCCGTAACGCACGCCGTTGGCCAGGATCAGGAAGAAATAGAGGAGGAAGAGAGGACTCTGCGTGCCGCCGGTCATCTCGACGAGGGCGGAGAGGAGGACGATGTCGGCCGTCGAGCCGAGGAGGAGACGGGTGCGACTCACCTTCCGGTGGGAGCCCCCCCGTGCCAACATCGCGTTGGTCAGGGCATACCCGCCCGTCAGGAGGAGGATCACCACCGGCGAGACCGCAACGACGCCCAGCCACCGGCCACTCACCAGGAACGCGAAGACCGTGGCGGCCAGGATCCAGCGGACCCGCCGTTGGCTCGCTTCGCTCGTCTCCCGCTCACGTGCGACAAACTCCTCGTAGGTACGGATCATCGGCGGGAGTTCGTCAGGTGATGATATCGTCCATGTCGTCGTCTTCCCTGGCGATCGAATACATCGTTTCGGCCAGGCGGTGGGTGGCCTGTTCGAGATCCTCGATCGCGGCACGGAGTTCCTCGATGTCGTTGCCCTCGATCGCCTCCTTCACGCGGTCGATGACGATCTCGATATCCTCGATTTCGCTGTCGTCGAGGCTGTCGGCGTATTCCCGGAGGGACTTCTCCGAGGTGTAGATCAACCCTTCGGCGTTGTTGCGCAATTCGGCCCATTCCCGCTTGCGGCGATCCTCCTCCTGGTGTTGTTCCGCCTCCTGGACCATGCGTTCGATCTCCGCTTCGGTCAAACCGGATGTGGCCGTGATCTGGATCGCCTGTTTCTTTCCGGTGCCGAGGTCCTTGGCGGAGACGTTGACGATGCCGTTGGCGTCGATGTCGAAGGTGACTTCGATCTGGGGGATCCCTCGGGGAGCGGGGGGAATCCCGACGAGTTCGAAGCGGCCGAGCGTCTTGTTGTCGCAGGCCATCGGCCGTTCCCCCTGCAGGACGTGGACGGTCACGGCGGGCTGGTTGTCCGCGGCGGTGGAGAAGATCTGGCTCTTCTTATGGGGGATCGTCGTATTCTTCTCGATCAGCTTCGTGAAGACGCCCCCGAGGGTCTCGATGCCGAGGGAGAGGGGGGTGACGTCGAGGAGGAGGATGTCGCGCACGTCCCCTTTGAGCACGCCCCCCTGGATCGCTGCGCCGACGGCCACGACCTCGTCGGGGTTGACCGTCTTGTTCGGCAACTGCCCGAAGAGTTCCTGCACCTTCTCCTGGACACGGGGCATCCGGGTCATCCCGCCGACCAGGATCACCTCGCTGATCTGGGCCACCGAGAGTTCCGCGTCCTTGAGGGCGATGCGGCACGGCTCGACGAGCCGATCGATCAGGTCTTCGACGAGTTCTTCCAGTTTCTCGCGGGTGAGCCGGATGTTGAGGTGCTTGGGGCCGCTGGTGTCCGCGGTGATGAAGGGGACGTTGACATCGACCTCGGTGGAGAAGGAGAGTTCGTGCTTCGCTTTCTCCGCGGCTTCCTTGAGGCGCTGGAGCGCCATCTTGTCTTCCTGGAGGTTGATATGGTGCTGCTTCTCGAACTCATCGACGAGGTACTCCATGATCCGATGATCGAAGTCCTCCCCTCCGAGGAAGGTGTCGCCGTTGGTCGATCGGACTTCGAAGACGCCGTCACCGATGTCGAGGATCGAGATGTCGAAGGTGCCCCCCCCCAGATCGAAGACCGCGATCGTTTCGTCCTTCCGCTTGTCGAGGCCGTAGGCGAGTGCCGCGGCGGTCGGTTCGTTGATGATCCGCAGTACGTTGAGCCCCGCGATGCGCCCCGCGTCCTTCGTGGCCTGGCGCTGGGAATCGTTGAAGTAGGCGGGGACGGTGATCACGGCATCGGACACCTCTTCGCCGAGGTACTCCTCCGCGGTCTGCTTCATCTTGTAGAGGATCATCGCGGAGATCTCGGGAGGGCTGTAGAGCCGGCCCCCGGCCTCGACCCATGCGTCGCCGTTCTCCGAAGGGACGATCTTGTAGGGATAGACGTTCTTCGCCTCCTTGATCACTTCTTCCTCGAAGCGCCGGCCGATGAGCCGTTTCACGGCAAAGATCGTGTTCTCCGGGTTCGTGATCGCCTGCCGCTTGGCCACCTGGCCGACGATCCGCTCGCCGCTGTCGGTGAATGCAACGATCGAGGGCGTCGTCCGGTTCCCCTCTGCGTTGGCGATCACGATCGGCTCTCCCCCCTCCATCACCGCAACGCAGGAGTTCGTGGTTCCAAGATCGATACCGATGACTTTGCCCATTGGTTACCCCTTTTCTACGAAACGCTGTCTTGCAACACCTGGTCTCACGCCCTCCTTCTCCGCATGGCGCTACGGAGGATGAGGAGCGTCTCGTTACGAAGGTTCCTTCTTTCCTTTCGGACCGGGGGCCTTGGCCACCGACACCATCGTCGCGCGCAGGAGCCGGTCCTTGTAGAGGTAGCCCTTCCGCAGTTCTGCGATGATCGTGTTGGGTTCCACCTCTTCCGTTTCGATCTGCATCATCGCCTGGTGGTAGTGGGGATCGAATTTCTGGCCCTCCACGGAGATCTGGACGACGCCGATCTGTTGCAGAAACCGGAGGAACTCTTTGTAGATCAGTTCCACGCCTTCGAGGAAGCCTTCGAAGTCGTGGTTGTCCCTGGCATGGAGGAGCGCCCGGTCGAAGTTGTCGAGTACGGGGAGGAACGCCTTGAGCAGCGGCTCGTATCCGTATTTCTCCTGTGTGCTCCGTTCCCGCTGGACCTGTTTCTTGTAATTCTCGAAGGTGGCGGAGAGCTGGCGGTATCTTTCCGTCAATTCCTCGATCTGGGCTTCCTTGGCCTGGAAGAGGAGGGCAAGCTTCCCGGTGAGTCGCATGCGCAGGGGCGTCGGGCGTTCTTCCGCCTCCTCTCCTGGGGGGGGGGGCTGCGGCTTCGGGGATGGAGCAGCTTCCTCGTCGGGGAGGGGTTTCGAGGCCGCCAACGACGAGGCCGTATCCCCCTGCGGTTCCTCGTCGGAGAGCGCCTCCTCCCCTTCGGGCGCTTCGGAGGGCTTGGGCTTTCCCTTCCTCCCCTCTTTCCCCTTTTCGACCCGTTCGAGTGCCTCTTTGTAGAGCGCTTCGATTTCGGCGTCGGATACCGTCTCCTCCGTATCGAGATCGATCAGGAAATCGTTCTTTTCGTCCGGCATGGTCTATCGTATCGTAAGGAGGCCCCTGCTCAAGCGAGGTCGGCTGGAGCACTGTTTTCCTGGAATCGTGGATCGTCGGGGGAATCTGGGGAGGGATCCGCGGCCCTTTCTTCCTCTTCCATCCAAGCCTCGAAGAGACGGCCGAGCACCTGTGCCGTATAATCGACGAGGGGGATCACCCGCCCGTAGTCCATCCGGGTCGGACCGAGGATCCCGATGGAGCCGAGCGGCGTTCCGCCCTTGCTGTAGGAGGCGAGGATCAGGCTGCAATCCCCGAAGATCCGGTGATCGTTCTCCGATCCGATCAGGATCCGTTTGTCGGCTGCCTCTTCCGGGGTCGTGGTGAGGGTCTTGTTGAGAATCTGGATGAAGAGTTCCTTCTCTTCGAGCGTCTGAAGGATCCGTTTGATCTTCTCCGGGCGCGAGAACTCCGGTTGATCGAAAATGTGCGTCTTCCCTTCGATGTAGAGTTCATCCTTCTGGATCCGCCCCACCTGCTCGATCACCTTCTCTCCGAGTTCCAACGCCTGGGTCAGTTCATGCTTGAGATGTTCGTCCCGTTGCTTCTCCGCGATCAGACGCTGGCGGACCTCGGTGAGGGTCAGTCCCGTCAGGATCGAGTTGAGGTAGTTGTTGAACCGATCGAGTTCCCGCTGCGAGACCACGCACTCCGTCTGCACGAGACGGGTCTGGAAGATCCCGTTCTCGGTCACGAGGATGGCCAGGAGCGTCTTCGGAGAGAGACGGATATACTCGATGTGCTTGAGGATCGAGTTGTTGATCCGCGGGGAGAGGACCATCGCGGTGTAGTGGGAGAGTTCCGAGAGGAGCTGGGAGGTCCGCGTCATGATCGTATCGACCTCGAAGTCGGACGACTGGAAGGACTTCCAGATCTTCTCCCGCTCCCGTTTCTGGAGCTTCCGGCACTTGAGGAGGGTATCGACGTAGAATCGGTACCCTTCGTCGGTGGGGACCCGTCCCGCCGAGGTATGGGGCTGGCGGATGTAGCCGAGTTCCTCGAGGTCGGCCATGATGTTGCGGATCGTGGCCGGACTCAGGTTCAACATGCTCTTTCGCGACACGGTCCGGGAACCGACCGGTTCCGCGGTCTCGATATACCCCTCCACGATCACCTGGAGCACCCGTCGGCTTCTCGGCGAGAGTTCCGGTCTCTTTCGTTTTCCTCGGCTTCCTCGCTTCTCCGTCATCGTTTCCTGTCATGCCGTTCCTGGTGGGGATCGGCTCCTCCCCTTTCTTCCGGCTCCGTGCCTTCCGCCCCTCCGAACCCGCTTTCGCCCGCTGCTCGAGGTGGCGGCAAGGGGGGTGGTCCCCCCAACGGCTGCCATGTCCCCGTCCCTTTGCTTCCGAGAATAGACAATCGGACTCGCAATAAAATTTCTTCATGAAGGAGCGAAAAAAAGTATAACACAATCGAGCCGGGAAAACAAGAATTCGTTTCCAGATTCCGAAATCGGGAAGAAAAGGTGACTTCCCCGTTATCGGAGGCCCTCCCTGCCCCCTCGATTCTCCCGAGTCCCAGCCGGAGAAGGGGATGGCGGCCTGCCGCCCCGATCCCTCGACGCGCCCTGCACAACCTTGTCCGAATGGAACGTCGATTGTCTTGCCCACCCCTTTCCTGGTAGAATATCGGGAGGGCTGAGGAGAGGGTACCGGCCTGACCAGAGGGCCACGGAGAACCGGGAACGAGGAACCTGAAAGAGGGATGAAGATGAAACGGGGCATCGTGTGGGGTCTCCTGCTTGCGCTCACACTGGCGGCATGCGGGGATTCCTTCGACGAAGCGGCGCTTCTGGCCGAGGGGAAGCGCCAATTGGCGCGGGGGGAGGGGGAAGCCGCCCGCCGAACGTTCCAGGAGATCGAGACGCGCAACCCCGCCAGCGAGGCGGCGGCCTACGGCCTCGTGCTGGCCGGGGTTCTCGAACTGCAACGAAGCCTCCGCTCCTTCGCTCACCTCTCCGCGCTCCCCGCGCCTGCCGAGCCCCTGCCGCAGGAGACGGTGGCGGGGCTCCTTTCGGCGATCGATCGACTCGATCTGACGGAATTGGCCTCCGGTGCGCTCGATGCGCTCTTCCAGCAACCCCTCGCCCGGATCGTCACCGATGTGGGGAAGCTCTCCCCGCAGGCGGAGTTTTCCCTCGCCCACTTCCCCCTCCTCGTGTTCGACGCCGGCGTGCGTAGCCAGGGGGCCCTCTCCGGTGCGTTCGATCATTCCGATGCCCTCTTGATCCGCGGGTTCGCGCAATCGTTGCGCGGCGGACTCCATCTCGTCACGAGTTTCGATCTCGACCTCGATCTCGCCCCCCTGGCCGGACTCGATCTCACGGGGGCCACGTCGCGTGATCTGGCCGAAGCGCTCATCGCAGCCTTCGACACGGTCATCCTCCCGGCCAATCCCACCTTTCTCACCCTGAAGGGGGAGGGGCTTTCTGCGCGGGCCCGCGCGGAGGGGGAGATCCGTAGCGGGCTCTCCGATCTCCTTGCCGGAATCGGGGGCGTTCGGGGGGAGAGGGACGATCAGAGGGACGACATCGTCACCTGCATCGACGAAGGGGGGGATGGTCTCTGTACGTCGGCGGATCCCTTCCGGATCGGAAGTTCCCCCCCCATTCCCGTCGGTGGGATCGAGGTGCTCGCGCTGGCGCTCCTGGCGAATCTCGACGATCCGGCGCGCTCACCCCTTGATCTCTCCGCTTTCTCGCGGCTCGTCAACGATTTCGTTCCTCTCCCCTTCCGGCTCTCCTTTGCACCGGGATGCGTGACGTTCGACGTCACGGGGTTCTTCCGTTCCCCCGACCCCGCGGGGCTCCACCCGGAAATCGTCGCGTTCTTCGAGGTTCTCGACGCGCTCCTGGTGACATCCCCGGCCCTCCCCCTCCCTGAGGACTTCCCCCTTCCACCGGGGGGGGAGGCCCTCGACCCGGAGGTGATCCTCCAGGTTGCGGCACAGAGCGTTGCGCTGCACAACGCGCTCTCCCTCGCCTCCGCCGGCGCGGCCGCGCTGGCCCAGACGGTCGCGGACGAAAGTCCCGAATCGGTGCTTGCCGTTCTCGAAGGTGCCGAGAGCCTCCTGCGCTTCCTCGCCGCGAATCCGGAGACGCTCGGAATCTTCCTCGAAGCCACGCTTCCGGCCGCGCAGGAGGCCGCGGCCGAGGGGAGTTATCCAGCCGAAGTGGCCGCCTATCTCCTCCAGGAATTCGCGGATCGGCTTCAGGCTCCCGAGACGGAGGCGATCATCATCGGGACGATCTCGGCTTTCGCGGATATCGTCGCCGCGCTCGACCGCTACTGGACGAACGCGCCGGAGGAGATCCCCCCCTTCTTCCTCGCCCTCTCCGCGCTCCTCGATTTTTCGTGGGAGACGATCACCCGGCTCGCCTTCCCTCCCCCTCTGGCGACGAAGGAGGATGTGGTGGCCTACGTCGAGCATCTCCTGCGCCCTTTGCAGGCGATCGGGGCGCGCTATGCGCTCACCCTCCTGCACCTCGTGCAGAACCTCTGGCCCGGAATCGAGGATATCCTCACGCTCCACCTCGACGACCCGGCCTGGCTCCCCCCCCTCTCCTGCCTGATCGAACACTCGGTCTTCAGCCCGCTTCCCGAGGCGGGGTAGTTCCCCTCTTCATCGTCCACGGCTCAGAGACGATCGCCATACGCCTCGAGGAAGGCCGCCAGGCAACGGGAAAGTTCGTCGAAGCAACGCCGGTACCCTTCGATCGGTCCGAGGTAGGGATCGAAGATGTCGCCGGGGGGGGAGGCGAAGCGGCCAAGGAGAATCAGGCGCTCCTCGGGGAAGTCGGGGGAGAGCCGCCGGACCTCTTCGGCATGGTAACGCTCCATCACGAGCACGAAGCGGGAACGCTCGATCAGTTCCGGGGTGAGCGTCGTGGAGCGGAGGGGAGAGAGATCGATCCCCCCTTTCTCCCGGGCCACGAGCACCGCCTGTGCGGCTGGGGGACGACCCGGCCAGGCGATCGTCCCCGCAGAGGCGACCTCGAGATGGGACAGCCCCGCCTCCCGGAGGCGTTTCTTGAGGATCCCTTCGGCCATCGGGCTGCGGCAGAGGTTGCCGGAGCATACGATCAGGATATCGACGCAGCGTTCCATTGGAAGATCTTCCCTCGTGTTCGGATCGGAACTGTCGGCCTCAGAAGAGTTCCCCCTGGCGGCCGGGAACAGGGTGTCCCAGGTGCGCGTAGGCGTGGGAGGTGGCCACCCGTCCCCGCGGCGTCCGCTGGAGATAACCCTCCTGGATGAGGTAGGGCTCGTAGAGATCGATCAGGGTGTCGCGTTCTTCCCCGATCGCCGCGGCGAGCGTCTCGATCCCGACCGGCCCCCCCTCGAACTTCTCGATGATCGTGGTGAGGATCGTCCGATCCATCTTGTCGAGGCCGCGGTGATCCACCCCGAGCTGCCGGAGGGCATGGTCCGCGATCGCCGCATCGATCGTGCCGTTGCCCTGAACCTGGGCGAAATCACGGACGCGGTGGAGGAGCCGGATCGCAATCCGGGGGGTCCCCCGGGAGCGTTTCGCGATTTCGGCGGCGCCCTCCGCTTCGGTCGGAACCTCGAGAATCCGGGCACAACGATCGATGATCCGGTGCAGTTCCGCTTCGGTGTAGAAGTCGAGCCGGAACTGGACGCCGAAACGGTCGCGCAGCGGCGAGGTGAGGAGCCCCGCCCGGGTCGTGGCCCCGATCAGGGTGAAACGCCGCAACGGCAGCTTCATCGTCCTGGCCGTGGGCCCCTGCCCGATGATGATGTCGATCTCGTAGTCCTCCATCGCGGGGTAGAGGATCTCCTCCACCACGTGGTTGAGACGATGGATCTCGTCGATGAAGAGGACGTCCCGCTCCTCGAGGTCGGTCAGGATCGCAGCCAGGTCCCCCGATTTCTCGATCGCCGGGCCCGAGGTCGCCTTCAAGTTCACCCCGAGTTCCTGGGCGATGATGTGGGCCAGCGTCGTCTTCCCCAGGCCGGGCGGACCGCAGAAGAGGACGTGATCGAGTGCCTCCCCCCGCTCCTTGGCCGCGGTGATGAAGACGGCAAGATTCCTCTTGACCTGTTCCTGGCCGATATATTCCTCGAGGCGCTGGGGGCGCAGCCCCTGTTCGAGCCGCGTCTCTCCCCCCAGTTCTTCCCTTGCGGTCAAGCGCTCTTTCATCGTTCTTCGCTTGCGGTCAAGCGCCCTTTCATGTTTCCCCCACCCGTGGCATGGGGACTGCTGACAACGATCCCGCACACCGCCCTCCTCCGACCGGAATGCCGGGTACGCTCCATTCAGCTTAACGCAATCGGGAGATGAGATCAATCCTCCCTGCGCGATTGGCCCTCGACCGATCCCAGAGGAATCTCGATGGTACCCTTCGCGATTCGTGGCACAACTCGGCGCCGCGCCCGGCGTTCGGCGGGGGGAGATCGAGGGGCGCCAGGATCCCTTGACTTGCGCGACTCGAGGCTTTATGATCGCCGCGATTCCGGAGAGGGGATCGTCGGGGGCTCGACGCCTCCCCGCCGGCTCTCCTGGAAAACAGCGAAGCACACGAGAGGATGTCATGGGCGTATTCGAGAAATTCTTCGGGTTCTCCGTCTTCAAGCCGATCACGGCGCATACCCGCAAGGTTCACGCATGCGTGGAACTCCTGCGGCCGATCACGCAGGCCCTGCTGAACGAGCAGTACGAGGAATTGGAGAAACTCCACAACCTCATGTCGAAAACGGAGTACGAGGCAGACCGGATCAAGGACGAATTCCGCGCCACGATCTCGAAGGTCTATCTCCTCTCCATCGGGAAGAACGAATTGAAGCAATTCATCCGGATGCAGGATCATATCGCCGATTCGGCCGAGGACTTCGCGGTCGTCGCCCTCCTTCGCAAAACCCGGATCCCCGATGAACTCAAGGAGGACTTCCTCGCCTTCGTCGATCAGGTCATCCGCGTGAGCGAACACCTCCTCAACGTCGCCGAGGAACTGGCGCTCGTGGCGGAGGCGGCGTTCGTGGGGGAAGAGGCGGAGCGTGTCCTCGAGACGATCGATCGGATCGGCTACGAGGAGTGGCAGGCCGATCGGCTTCAGCGCAAGTTCGCACGGCACGCCTACAACATCGAAGCCCAGCTCGATCCCGTGACGCTCATGTTCATCGACAAGTACTGCCGGACCCTGAGCGCCGTGGCCAACGACGCGGAGCGGGCCGCGAAGTACCTGCGCGATATCATCAAGTAACCGGGATTCCCCAAGGCGCGACCCGGCTTCCTCCAGGAGCACGCCAGCCCTGCGGGAAGGTCGAGAAACGCTTTCTCCGGCGAAGGAAGGATCGGGACGATGTCGTTTCTCCTCATCATCGCAGTCGTCGTAAGCTTCTACATGGCCTTCAACATCGGCAGCAACGACGGGGCCAACTCGATGGCGGACGCGGTCGGCTCGAAGGCGATCGGGGTGCTTGGCGCAGTGCTCCTGGCCGCGCTCTTCGAGTTCGCCGGCTCGGTGCTCGTCGGTGCGCACGTCTCGAACACGGTGCGCAAGGGGATCATCGATGTCAGCGTCTTCGCGCAGGAGCCGATCCGGCTGGCCTATGGGATGATGTGCGCGCTCCTGGCTTCCGCGATCTGGCTGCACGGCGCCTCCCTCTTCGGCATGCCGGTCTCCACGACGCATTCGATCGTCGGGGCGATCTTCGGTTTTGGGCTCGTCTTCGGAGGCGCCGAAAACGTCCAGTGGGGGAAGATGACCCAGATCGTGGCAAGCTGGTTCGTCTCGCCGGTGGCGGGGGGGGCGATGGCCTTCCTCTTCTTCCGGTTGATGAAACGCCACATGCTCGGGTTGAAGGCGCCGGTCGCGGCGGCCAGGCGGGTCGTTCCGGTCTGCGTCTTCGTGACCTTCATGACGGTCATTCTCGCGACGATCTTCAAGGGGCTCAAACACCTTCACCTCGATCTCAGCGGCTACGAAGCCCTCGGAATCAGCGCGCTCGGGGGGCTCGTGGCCGCGGCCGTCTCGATCGTGCTGTTGCGCAGGATCGAAGAGAAACACGGGGAAAAACCCCTGTCCGAACAACTCCTCGTGGTGGAGCGGATCTTCGTGCCGATGGTGATCATCACCTCCTGTTCCGTGGCGTTCGCCCACGGCGCAAACGACGTGGCCAACGCGGTAGGCCCGCTGGCCGCAATCGTGGAGATCCTCGAAACGGGGAGCATTCCCCACAAGGTGAGCGTCGATCTCTGGATCCTGGGGCTCGGTGGCGTAGGGATCGCGCTGGGGCTCGTGACGTTCGGACACCGGGTGATCCAGACCGTGGGGAGCGAGATCACCGACCTGACCCCGACGCGGGGGGTCGCAGCAGACATCGGCGCTACGGTCACCGTGCTCCTCGCCTCCAAGATCGGCCTTCCGATCTCCACGACGCACACGCTCGTCGGAGCGGTCCTCGGTGTCGGGCTGGCGCGTGGGATCACCGCGATCAACGTGAAGACCGTGCGGGCGATCTTTGCCTCCTGGCTCCTGACCGTCCCCTTCACCGCCACGCTCACCGTGCTCCTCTTCGCCCTCCTCGAGTGGGTCGCGCTGCCCCTCTTCTCATGAGGGCATCACCCGCGAGGGGTCTTTTCAGGAGACGATGACCCCTCTTCGGCATCGACGAGGGTGCCGGCCGGGGGAGCATGGGATCGGGCACCCCGACGGAACCGGCGCGCCAGGGCGTGGAATCCCCGCTTCCCTTCGACGAAGCGGGTGTAGAAGTGGGCGGCGGCGGGGGAGAGGAGCACGATCCGGGGAGGCCTGCGCGTCGCCGCTTCCATGGCGCGCTCCAGGTCGTCGCATCGGAGGAGCGGCACGCCGGGGTCCAGTCCCTCCGCCAGCCGTTCGGAAGCGGAGCCGGGCAGGAGGATCACCTCCACGCCGAGTCGCCGGATCGTCTCCGCCAGCTCCCCATAGGAGAGCCCCTTGTCGTGGCCCCCCGCGATCAGCGTGATCGGAAGGTTGCGCTCGGCCAGGGTGGTGAGCGCCGCGATCGTGGCCGTGGGCGTGGTCGATTGCAGATCGCTCACGAAGGTGAACCCATCGACCTCCCGCACGATCTCGATCCGATTCTTGAGTCCCCGGAACTTGCGGAGCCCCCGCTCGATCCCGGCAGGGGAGACCCCTGAGAGATCCGCGGCCATGACCGCGGCGAGGATGTTGAGCGTGTTGTGACGCCCGGCAAGGGGACTGGCCCAGCGGGGGGCGATCCTCCGCTTCTCGCCGTCCCGCCAGATCGCGATCCACGCCTCCTTTCCCACGTGTTCGATCGTGGCCCCCTCCCCCGGGAAGGGAAGGATCCCGAACCCGTAGCGTCTGGCCGAGGTCTCGATCCCGCGGCAGGCGGGATCCTCCGCGTTGACGACGGCCGCGTCCTCTTTCCCCTGATTCCGGAAGATCTTGAGCTTCGTTCGCCGGTAGCTCTCGAAATCGCCATGCTCCTCGAGGTGGTTCGGGCGGATGTTCGTGAGCACCGCGATGTGGGGGGAGGCCGTAAGGCGGGTGAGGTGCCGGTTCGAGATCTCGAGGAGGAGAAGATCGTTCGGTTCCATCGCTTCGATCTCATGAAGGAGCTGCGGCGCGTAGCGGTCGTTTCCCGTGTAGTGGACCTTCCGCTCCCCCTCCCCCAGGAGATGATGGAGGAGCGTTGCGGTCGTCGATTTCCCCACGCTGCCCGTCACCCCGACGATCGGGCAGGGAACGAGGCGGAAGTAGAGTTCGATGGCGCTGGAAAGGGGGATCCCGCGAGCCATCGCCGCCGGAATCGCCGGGAAGTTCGCTGGATGATTGAACCAGTTCTGCCCAACGAAGATCATTCCGGCGCGTTCGAGCCCTCGCAGATAGGCGTCGCCCAGCCGAAAGGTGACGGGAAGGTGGAAGAGTTCGGCCAGAGCCGCCTCCCGTTCAGCCCTCGGGAGGGCGACGTGGGCCCGATGGAAACTCCGCGCAAAGGCCTCCCCCTCGGTAAGATCGTGCGCCACGATCCGGCGCACCCCATGACGGAGCAGGAAGCGCAGGATCGCATACCCCTCCGAGCCGGAGAGACCAACGATGTGGACCTCCCCCCCGCCGATGTCGGCCAGGAACGTCTCGACCCCCTTTACCGGCATGTCGCTCCCTCCGGGACGACGATCCGTCGGATCGCACTCAGACGGTAGCGGGGCCAGAAGCTCTCCCCCGCCTCCGCGATGACACCGCCACGACCACGCGCGGCATGGACGACCCTCTCGCTCCCCGCCCTGCCTGCGGTGACGAGCGCGACATGGGAGATATCCTTTCCTGTCGGCCGCACGAAGAGGAGATCCCCGGGGCCAAGCGCTTCCCGGGGGACCCGGATCCCGAGGCTGCGCTGATCGCGGCTGTGACGGGGCAGGAGGAGGCCGATCTCCCGGAAGGCGAGCTGGATCAAGGCGGAACAGTCGATCCCGGCCCGTGTGCGTCCACCGAGCCGATAGGGCGTTCCGAGCCATCCCTCGAGGGTGGCGAGGAGCGTTGCGAAGCGTTCCTTCGAGATCGTCTCATACCGTTCGGGCGCAGCTCTCGCGATTCCCCCCCACGGATCCGCCTGGGGCACGACCCAGCGCAGACGCTTCGCCTCGACCCATCCCAGGGTCAGATCGGCCGCCTGCACGAAGAGGCCATCCCCCTTGCGCAGGATCACCTTGACCGGACCATCCTCGGGGTGGAGTTCGGTGGCGAGCCTCCGGCCGAGGCGATCCGCATGGACCGGAAGCACCGGTTCGATCCCCTCTCCCCACCCGAGGAAGCGGGAAAGCCGCCGATCCCGGTCGATGAGGATCTCGATCCCGTCGTCGAGGAGCGCGGCAAGAGGACTTCCGAAACGTGCCTCGAGGCACTGGAGGAGCTGTCGGTGCTCCCGGGGGCTGAAGAGGGTTCCTGACAGACGGAGTCTTCCCTCACCCTCATGCACCGCGACCTCGAAGATCGGATCGGCATATCGGGCGGCGATCCGTTGCCGGCAGCGTTCGATCTCCTCCGCGATCCGCGGGAGGAGAGCGGCACGATCCGTCACTTCTCCTCCTCTTCGTAGAGTTCCACCCTGGGAGGATCCGTCGAGACGACGACGAGTTCCACCCCACAATTCCCGCACTCGAAGAGTTCTTCCTCCGTCACGTCGTCGGGGAGGCGGACCTCCATACCACACTCGGGACAAAAGATCATCGTTTCCATCCTTTCCACGAACGATTCCGCGAATCCTGTCCGCGTGCCTGGGAAGCGTGGCGCAATTTCCGCCCGGCACTCGGTGGGACTGCTTTTCTATAGCACGAAATCGGATCGAGGCAAATCCCCTCCCATGCTGCGCGAATCTTCTTCGGGTTCCCCTCTCCCGCATCATGGCACAGCGGGGATTCCCTCGCGATTCTCCCGCTTGCGCTCCCGCGAAAATGTGGTAGATTGACCCCGGCCACGCTTCGAGGAAGGCCGGAAGGAACGAGCCGAGGGGCAGAAGGGGCGGAGGAAGGATCTCCGAGAGGACAGAACGTCACGGATGCGAAACGATCGGAAAAGGGGAGCGGAAGGAAGAACGCAGGGACTTCGCAGGCGTCTCTCCCCGGCAACACTCGTCATCCACGGCATCCTCTTCCTCTCCGTCGGGTTCCACGCCTGGACCCTGGCCCCGGAGGTGTGGTATGGCCGATACCTCTTCAACGACGGGGTGCTCCACCTCTCCGTGGCGCAGCGGATGGTGCAGACGCTCGAGACGGGGGAGGATCCCCTCGATCACTGGCTCCCGAACTACGCGCTCGGTTTCCCCTTCGTCTCCCACTACCAGATGTTCGGCCATCTCCTCCTTCTGCTGCTCGACCGTCTCCTTGCCGGAACGCTCCCCCTCTGGTTCCTCTTCGCCATCGTTCGCTATCTTCTCCTTTCGCTCTTTCCGGTGATGCTCTTTCTCGGTGCCCGGTGCTTCGGCTTGCCGGGGATCACCGCTGCCTTCATCGCGGCGATCGGGCCGCTCCTCTCCGACCACGGTCACTACGGTATCGCCTACGAGAGTTACATCTGGCGGGGGTCGGGGCTCTACACCCAGCTCGTGGCGATGAACCTCTTTCCCGTCACGCTCGGTGCGATCGCTCGATGCGTACGGCAAGGAAAGGGGCGGCTTTCGACGGCGGCGCTCCTGCTCGGGCTTCTCTATCTCAGCCACGTCATTTACGGGTACATGGCGTCCCTCTCGGTCCTCTTCCTCCTCTTCCCCTTCGAGGGGGGGAGGGGCTGGTGGAAAACGTTCCGCCGGCGCGCCTTCCGGCTCGAGATGATCTTCCTCCTGGCGATCGCACTCATCGGCTGGTTCATCTTCCCGATGCTCGCCGATTCGCCCTATCTCAACCACAGTCGCTGGGAACCGGTGTACAAGTGGGACGGGTACGGGGCGGGGTACGTCTGGCGGCATTTATGGGGGGGGAGTTTCTTCGACCATGGTCGCGCCCCGGTGCTGACCCTCCTTGCGGGGCTGGGATTCCTCCTTTCCCTCTTTCGAGGAGAGAACCGTTTCTTCGCAGTGAACTTCCTCTTCTGGGGGTTGCTCCTCTGTGGGCGGCCCACGTGGGGGAGCGCGATCGATCTCCTGCCGGCGGGGAGGGACCTCCACCTTCACCGTGTCATCGGTGCCTTCCAGTTCCACGGCGTCTTCCTGGCCGGGATCTTCCTCGGCACCCTGTCGGAGAGGGGGGTGGCATGGTTCTCCCGGTCCCGTCTCGGGAGGAGATCAGGGTGGGGCGTCGCTGCGGCCCTCATCCCCCTCCTCTTCCTCCTGCCCCTTCTCCCCCTCTGGCGGGAACGGGTTCGGTTCTATGCGGAGAACGAACGTTGGGGGGCGTGGAACGACGGCCGAGTCCGGGAGGAGGCCGCCGATCTCGAAGCGCTCTTCCGGTGGCTCCGCGTCCATCCGTGGGGGCGGATCTACCCGGGGCTCGCCGCCCGCTGGGGAGGGAGCTTCAAGGTCGGGTATCTGCCCCTCTACGCCTTCCTCGGGGTCGAGGGGTTCGACGCCGTCGCCTTCCTCTACCACGCGATGTCTCTCAACTCGGATCTGATGGTCCACTTCGACGAGTGGAATCCCGCCCACTACGACCTGATGAACGTGCGCTACGTCGTCTCGGAGGGGGGACGCCCCTTTCCCCCCTTCGTCCGGGAGGTGGCGCGCTTCGGTCGGTTTCATCTCTACCGGGCGAGCGCATCCTCCGGCTACTTCGGCGTCGTTCGGGTCGGGATGACCTTCCGCTGCGACAAGCGTGGGCTCTACGACCTTGCCTACCCCTGGATGCAGAGCGGCCACCTTGCGCGCAGGAACTTCCCCCTCGTCCTCCTCGAGGGAACGGATGCGGCAAAACATACCTCCGCCGTTTCACCGGTCCTCGAACCGGGGGATCCCCTCCCTCCCGTTCCAGAAGCCTCCCCTCCCGGTCGCGTGATCTGGGAGCGGGCCGGTCCCCCCCGCTGGGAGGCGGAGGTGGAGATGGCGGAGGACGCCTATATCCTCTTCAAGATGACCGCTCACCCGAAGTGGCAGGTCGAGATCGACGGCACCCCCGTTGCGACCGTGATGCTCGGGCCGAGCTTCGTCGGCGTCCCCGCCCCCGCGGGACGCCATCGGGTCACGGCCCGCTACACCGGCCGCCCCGAAAGGTGGCTCTGGCTCGGCGTGGGGATCCTTCTCTGGCTTTGGGCCGCCCGCCGCGAACGAAGGGGGCGTTCACGCACCCGGCCTACCCCCTCCCGAAACGGCGCCGCAGGAGGAAGGGGGGCATGAGCACGAGGAGCGCCGGCAGGAGGATCGTCGTTCCCCTTCCCCCTTCGACCGCGGCACAGACCACGGAACCGCCGTTGAAGAATTCGATGATCTCCTCGGCGTCATCGGGATACTCCGCCCGGATCGTGTCGAGAAGGAGGTCGTAGAAGGCGCGGGTGTGCTCCACGGCCAGGGCCTTGGCGATCTCATGGAAACTCTCGCCGTTGCACGTCTCTCCACTGCGCGGGCAACTCGGGATCGGGCCGTTTTCGAGCCCCTCCTCCTTCGTGCAGTCCTTGTTCAACTCCGCGTGCGAACATTTCCCCGGCGGCGTGGTGTCGTCGGGGTAGTATCCCGTGGTCACCGCGAAGGGATCGTCATACCCCTCCATCGGCCCCTTCTCGAGGATACAGGGGAAGGTGGGATCGGGATCCGCGATATCGAAGATGTCGGGATGGATCGGAAAATCGTTCGGTTCCCCCTCGATACAGTGGCGGCCCACCCAGGTCGAGTGTGCGTAGAAGTCCTGTAAGGTGTGGAGCGCCCGTCCGAACGCGGAGGTCGATCCTTCCTTGTCCCGATCGGCAGCCTTTCGGACGGTTTCCTCGAGGAGTTCCCGCAGGCGCGCGCCCCCCGCCTCGAACGACTCCGAATCGAAGTGGGCCGCATGGAGGTCCTGTTCCTCGATGTCGGTCTGGGCGTTGGCCGTGACGATCCGTTGCAGCGTCGCATCACTGACGAGCCCCTCGAGCGCCTCTCGCGTGATGTCCTGATGCACGGTCTGCCCCACGATCCAGAAGGTGGAAGCCACAGGCGCCAGGATCAGGCCCAAGCCGAGCATCGCGATGAAGGAAAGTCCAATCCGTCGTCTCATCTCTCCACCTCACTCACCAGTCTGTAAGGTTCCGAAGCGTGAAAGCCCCCGACAATGGATTCTACCATACCGTTCTCTTTCGTCAAACGTGACGGGTGGGCCATGCACGATCGAAGATGCGATTGCCAAGCCGGTATACCGGCTTGCCATTTCCTGCCGGAGGTGATACCGTTTCGCTGCGCTACGAACCGGAGGCAGCGGTGCGGGAGGAACACGCACGCGCCTCGAGACGCGACGAGTGAAAGGGAGGGAAGGCATGCCGTGGCCCAGCAGTCCAGGGAGGCGCATTGCGATCGCAATCGCTGCTTCCATCCTCTGCTTCGTGAATGGATGTTCCCAACTTCAGGGGTTGCTCGGCTCCGTGGCCCAGCAGTCGTATGAGAAACCCGACGTGACGGTGGCGGCTGCCCGAATTGCAGGGCTCTCCTTCGACCAGGCCGATCTCCTCTTCGATCTGGCCATCAAGAATCCCAACCCCGTCGGCGTTTCGATGGCCGGATTCGACTACGACTTCCGGATCGACGGCAACACCTTCCTCCAGGGGAAGCAGGAGAAAGCCCTCGAGATCGCGGCTCAGGGGGAGAACACGATCCAACTCCCCGTCTCCGTCAAGTTCCTCGATCTCTACAACACCTTCAAGAGCCTTGCCGGGAAGGACCGGAGCAACTACGAGATCGCCGTTGGTATGGCCTTCGACGTTCCGGTGCTCGGCAAGGTTCGTATCCCGATCCGCAAGGGGGGAGAGTTGCCCCTCCTCAAGATCCCGTCGATCGGTGTCGGGGCGCTCAAACTCGAGAAGATGAACTGGACGAGCGCAGAGCTGGCCCTCGACGTCTCGGTGAAGAATCCGAACGCTTTCGGGATGATCCTCGAGAAACTCGACTACGGCTTCGAGATCAACGGCCAGCGCTGGGCAGCGGGAACGACGAAGGAGAAGCGCACGATCCCCGAGAAGGGGGCAGGGAAGATCTCGATCCCGATCGAACTCGACTTCATGGAGATGGGGCGTTCCGTCGTCGATCTCCTGAGCGGCAACACCACGCTCTCCTACCGCTTCGGCGGGAAGATGAAACTCGGTAGCACGCTCGAACTCCTCGAGAAGGTCGAACTCCCCTTCGACGAATCGGGGAAGATCGACCTCGTGACGAAGTGAGGGGAATCTCGTGAGGAATTGAGGGGAAGGACTCGGGCCTCGATGTAGGGACCGATCCCCGACGATGCCGGGGATCGGGAGGGTTTCCCTATGGACGGGCTCCTTCGAAGGTGCCGAAGGCGAAGGTCATCGTGTCGAAGAGGAGACCAGCGGTGGCATCCCCGGAGATCGCATCGACGCCGCGGTCGGAGGCCAGGATCGTCCCCACGAGGGAGATATCGACGAGGGGACCGGAGAGGCCGAGATCGGCCTGGAGGTAATCTTCGAGGGGAATGTCGAAGATCGTGATCTCGATCCGCTCCCCATCGGTCACACCTCGCACCGCAAAGGGACCCTCCGGGACGCGGGGCGCATTCGAGACGCGGAACTCCGCCCCTCCCGTCAGGCTGCACCCCTCCTGCCGCAGATCGAGGTCGAAGGGGAGGGTGACGGTGGAGAGTTGCTCGATCCCGAGCCCGGAGAGATCGATCGTGACCGCAACCCGCCATGCGCCGGTCGTATCCCGCGTCTCCGGGATCACCGGCGCCTGGAAGGTGCCGAGTTCGACCACCGGAATCGTGCCGAAGAGGATCCCCTGCGCGCTCCCCGCGGCGTCCCCCTCCGGGGCGAGCGTTCCACGAAAGTCGATGTCGAAGAGGGGGATCGAGGCGGGGAGCGAGATCTCGACGTCCTCCCCCGTCAAGCCCTCGATCATCCCTTCGATCTCCTGCTCGATCGTACCGAGGTTCTCCTCGTTGTCGGCCGCAAGGGAGAGCGCCCGTACCGCCAGGTCCTCTCCGACGACGTTTCCGCTCACGTTCTCCTCGCTGAAGGTCATATCGATCGTCTTCCCTGCAAAGGTGAAGGCCCGCATCGCACCGAGCACCCGCGTGTCGCTGCGGACGTTTTCGGAGCAGAGGGAGACGCGGACCGGTTCCGCAACCCCGAAAGCGGAGAGATCGATGGCGGTCTCGTAGAGCCTCGGGCCGGTGAAGGTGTCGGGGGTATAGGGGCGTCCCTCGTATCTTCCGAAAGCGGGGAGCGTCATCGCCGCGCCGTAGAGGCTTGCGGTCACTTCGCCCCCATGACCGAGCACCCGCCCCTCCTCATCGGTCTCGACGTCTCCCAGATAGGCGATCTCGATCGCCGGAAGCTGTGAGGCATCGAGACCGTAGGTCGCGAGATAGGCGACGAGGGGTTCGATCGAATCGAGCTGGAAGGCGCGCAGGATCATCGCGATCCGCTCGTTGACCGTGGTTCCGTAGAGATCGGTCGGGGGGAGTGTCCGGGTCAGCACGGTGTCGTTGACCTTCACGAGCCGCGCGGCTCCGGAAATCCCGACGTCGTTCTGGGTAAGATCGACGTAGTAGGTGAAGGAGAGGGGGATGTTCCCCTCCGATGTGGCGATCTCGAAGTGGGTCTCGATCCATTCCGGCCCGCTCGTATCGTACCGCTTCTCGAACACCGGCGCGTGGAAGGGGGCGCTTGCCGGCACCGGGATCGTCTCGTTGAGGAGCATCGCCACGAGTTCGCCATCGATCCCCTCGACGCGGCCATCCCCGTCCTCATCGAGCACCTGGCCGGAGAGATCGAGGGAAACGACCGGAACGATCTCTTCGAGGTCGATATCCTCCCCCGTCTCCGCCTCGATCGGTTCGATGATGAAGGCCAGGAGCGTGTCGAGTGGAATCTCGATCGAAGCGATTCTGGCCCAGAGTTCGCTCCCAAGGACCTCGATCTGCATCGGCGCCTCCCGAGGTGGCTGGGCGAGCACTTTGTCGTTCACCGCAAGGAGCCTGGCCGTGCCATTCGCGTAGAACCCGTCCTGGACCTCGGCCTTCAGAAGGAAGGTGAGGGAGAGTACCGGCAGGTTCGGATCGAGCGCGGAGAGGTCGATCGGCAGCGTCGTGAGATAGGTGTTGCGGACGTCTTCGGGAGGGGGACCTGCCGAGAAGGTGACGCGCTCTTCGTCGGAAACGGGAGGACCATCGAGCGCCCCCGTGGCCACGAGTTCGTTGCCCCCCGGCCGGATCGGCACATCGAGGGCGACGGCCCATCCGTCGGTGATTTCGAACCGCTCCGAGATATCCCTCCCATTGAGCGTTGCAGAGAAAGTCTCCCGATCGACTTCGGGACTCAACGCGATCCGGATGTCGGCCCGGGTATCGTGGATCACCGCGTCGTTGGGGGGGGTTACGATCGTTACGAGCATGTTCTCGGGCGAACACGTCTTGAAGGCAAAAAGGAGGATCGAGACCGATACGATCAAAATCGAGCTGGCCAGCCGGTGGATGCTTTTCCTTCTCATTTTCTTTCTCCCCATGCATGGATCTCGATCTGCAGGAGGGCACTCGAGCCCTTCCCCGAGGGCGTGGAGATCCATCTCCATTTCGTCGTGGTTTGCGTGAAACGAACTCGGATGCGCGGAATCGTTCCTCGATCCCACGTTCTCTCCTCGTATCGGCAGGAAGGGGAGAAGAGTTGAGGAAAAAGATGAAAGCACGTGCCATCGAGAGGAATCGTCGAGAAACAAGACGAAAGCACGTGCCATCGAGAGGAATCGTTGGAGGGGCGTGCAGTGTGCCGGGGTCGCTCCCTCACCCTCCCGGGGGAGTCTCGATGAGGCGGGCAAGGGTCTCCACGAGGACCTCGATCTCTTCCGCGGTATTGGAACGGCCAAACGAGAAACGGAGGGTCCCCTTGGCCAGCGCTTCGGGAAGACCGATCGCGGTGAGGACGTGGCTGATCTTGCCGCCGGCGCATGCCGAGCCGGCGGAGGTGTAGATCCCCGCCTCCTCGAGTGCGTGCAGGAGGATCTCGGCGCGGGCACCAGGGAAGGCGAAACTGGCATTCAGGCAGAGACGCCGGCCACTTTCGGGGGGGGGGCCGTTGAGGTGCGCCTGGGGAATACGGGCCGTGATCCGTGCGATCGCCCGATCCCGCAGCCCCCTCATCCGGGTGACCTCCGCCGGCCGGTGGGCGAAGGCGAGTTCGACGGCCCGGCCGAATCCCACGATACCGGCGACGTTTTCGGTGCCGCTTCGCCAGCCTCCCTCCTGGCCGCCGCCGTGGAGCAGGGGGATGAGGTGAACCCCCTTGCGGCGGATGAGGGCGCCGATCCCCTTGGGGCCGTAGAGTTTGTGTGCCGTCACGGAGAGGAGGTCGATCTGCATCGCCTCGGGATCGATCTCCTCCCGGCCGAAGGACTGGACCGCATCGACGTGAAAGACGGTCCGGGGGTTTCGTTCCTTGACGAGGGGACCGAGCGTTTCGAGGGGGTGGATCGTGCCGATCTCGTTGTTGGCGTGCATGAGGGAGACGAGGATCGTCTCCTTGCGGATCGTGGCGGCCAGTTCCTCTGGATCGATCGCGCCGGTCTCATCCACCGGCAGGTAGGTGACCTCGAACCCTTCGTGCTCCAATGCCCGGCAACTTTCGAGGACCGCGGGATGTTCGGTCACGCAGGTGACGATGTGCCGCCCCCGCCGCCGGGCGGCGCGGGCCACCCCCTTGATCGCGAGGTTGTCGGCCTCCGTTCCGCCGGAGGTGAAGATCACCTCTTCCGGCGAGACGCCGATACACGCCGCGATCGTCTCCCGGGCCCACTGGACCCCCTTGCGGGCGGCGACCCCCTTGCGGTGCAAGGAGGAGGGATTGCCATAGCAGGCACCGAGATAGGGTTCCATCGCTTCGGCCACTCGGGGATCGATCGGGGTGGTTGCGCTATGATCGAGATAGATTTCCTTCATCGGCCCCTCGCAAAAAAATCCGCGACGCTCGTCACGGGTGATTTCCAAGTACTCCTCATCGAGCGCATTCCTCTACTGCGTTCGGGTGTCCGACGGCCTGGCATTCGTGCGGAAACGATCTTTCATCTCCCCTTCATGGGGCAGAATCCACCCGCAGGACCGCCGTGCCGTACGATTGTAGCACAGGAAGGAGGGAATCGGGACCTCGCAGCTCGGAAATCCCGAGAAACGGTTGCGTCGCACGGCGACTTCTCCTATAATGGGAGCGAGGCGACCGAAAAGATGTTCTCCTCCTGTCGATCCGGCTGCGCAAGCAGAGGAGCGGGGAGGAAGGGATTCCGATTCCCGGCAGTCCCACTGGAACCGAAGAGATCGGAAGGAGACGGCGGGGGGTGTCCCGTGGAGGCGGGAGGAACGCCGGCCGCCGATCCGGATGAGGCCAACCTGATGAAGCACCTGCGAATGGTACTGCTCCTTCCCCTCTATCTGCTCGTATGGGGTTCGCCCCCCTTGGCGGCGCAAGAGGGGAAGAGCTATCCCTTCTCCCTCACGGTCCCCAAGGCGCAGAGAGAGGAGGCGTCGGAGAAGAAGCCGGCTCGACCCTCGTCCCAGCGAAGAACGAAGATCTACGACGAATCGGACCGGTACCGTCCCCCCCCACCCCGGCCCGCCCCGCACAAGCAGTCCCCGCGTCAGAGACCCCGCAAGGAGAAGAGGCTTCCGATCCGGAACCTCAAGAGTTATCTTCGGCACGAGGAATCGGAACTCTCCGGACTCCGCTATACCGTGATCTACGTCGAGGGGGACGTTGAAAACCCCACAGGCCGGATCGTGACCGATGCCACGGTCGAGATCACGCTGAGGCTGGAGAGCGAGACCCCTACGCTCACGGTGAACATCCCGGTGATCATGCCGGGAGAGCGTTCCCATTTCAAGGAGAGTTATTCCTCGAGTATCCCCTTGCGGTCGGTACATGCGGAGGTCGTCTCCTACGAGACGCTCTCCCCGGCCAGCCGGGATGCGATCCCCTACTGGGTGGAAGCCCTCTACGATGCGCAGGAAGCGAAACGGGCGCTCTCGATCATGAAACGCCTGGGTCGGATCAGGGATCCCTCGGTCTTCCCCCCGATCGTCGCGAAGCTCTCCGACGACGACGCACGGGTCTCCGGCTATGCCCGGAAAGTACTCGAACGCTTCGCCAGGCAGAAGAAACTCCGATCCGCGCTGGAGGAAGCGCTCTATGCCGGCCTGCTCGATGCGACGCCGCAGGGCCGGCGGACGATCTTCGAGATGCTCGGCGGACTCGGTGCCCAACGGGCGGTCTATCCGCTCCTCGTCTTCCTCCGGAATGCGGATGCGCAGGACCGGGAAGCGGCCGGTCGTTGTCTCGAAGCGCTCGGGAAGGAAGCGATCCCTCCCCTCCTCTCCGTGCATGGATCGAAGTATGTGGCCGAGGAACAACGCTGGGCCCTGCACCATCTCGGAGCGACGGCGGTCGATGCCTTGATCGAGCTTCGCTCCCAGGAGCAGGGTTTCGATCCCGCCCGCTATGAGGGCATGGCACCGGAGGCCGCGATCGACGATCTCCTCGCCGGAATCCCCGAGGGCGATCCCCAAAAACGCCGCAAGGAACTCGAGTGGGCGCGTTCCCTCCTGCATCGAGCCTCGGAGCCTGCCGTGGTGGCCGAAGGAGAGGAAGGGAGCGAAACGAGCGAGGGGGATGCCGCCGCGGCATCCAGAGCCCCCCGCGTCATCGAACCCGACACCGGCATCTACCTCGGCATTGCGATCGGAATCTTCCTCCTCGTCGTCCTGGCAGGCGTCAAATTCGGTATCTAGGGGGGAGACGACAGGTACCCCGAGGGACTGGATCGTCGTGCTGGCAGACACTAGGGCGTCCCTCCAGCAGCCCCACCGCCGAGGAGTTCCTCCGGAGGACGATGGGAACGGGAGATCGCGAGGAAGGCGATCGCGCCCGTGCCGTAAGCGAGCGCGCTGGCGGTAAAGGGAGTCACGAGCCACCCATGATCGAGGAGGTAGCCGGCCACGATCGGACTCGCCGCGCTGGCGATCCCCCACGCGAAGAAGAGGATGCCCGCCACCGACGCCCGTTCCTCGGGCACGACGATCCCCATCGTGAAGGACTGCTGGGCAGGCCAGGAGAAGTTCATCAGGGTATTGCGCGCGATCCAGAAGAGCGCCGCCGCCTGATAGGTGGAACCATGCGGCGTCAACGCAAGGAAGAACGCTGCCCCGAGTTGCAGGACGACGAGCGTCCGCCCCACCCCCAGACGCCTCGCCATCCACGGCACCACGAGGATCGTCACCACCCCGGTGAATTCGGAGAGCGAAAACCAGGGCGCCAGACGATCCATCGGAACCTCATAGCGAAGCTGAAACCAGAGGGGGAGGTGCTGCACGATGAAGCCGACACCCAGGCCGGTCAGGAGAAAGGGGACCGCAAGCCGCGCCACGACCCGCCCCGAACGCCGGGGGAGCCAATGGACCCGGCGTCCCCCCGCACGCCCATGCCGCTCCACGATCGGATGGAGCAACGCGGCGGAGAGGAGGGACAGGAGGATCGCTCCGTAGAAGAGCGGACGATAGGCCCCAACCCCATCGAGCACCCCCATTCCTTGCAGCCGGCTCGGAAGACCCGAGAGCAACGCCCCCACCCCGAGGGAGAGCGTCCAGGAGGCCTGGGCCAGACTCATCACGTAGGTCCGCTCTCCGTCACTCGCCTTCTCGGAGAGGAGCGCATCGAAGGTGGAACCGATCGCCGCCGCACTCATCCCGCCACCCAGCCCGATCCCCCCCAGGAACGCCGCGACCATCAAAAGGGAAAGGTCTGCCGTGGAGAGAAAGATCACCGAAGAGAACGCAGGGAGCAGCGAACCCACGATCAATACCGGCTTGCGCCCGATCCGGTCCGCGATCATCCCCAACGGCATGAAGAGGAAGGAACTGCTCAGACTCGATACCGTGAAAAGGAGCCCGATCTCCACCGAGGAACGCCCCACCTGCGCGAAATAGGGAGGAAGGACGAAGAGGAAGATCCCGGTCGGCACGGAGTGCGCGATCAACGATCCAAGCAGGAATTTCACCTCCCGGGAAATCGGGGGAAAAAGTCGAATCTTCATCATCCGGGCATGATGCCAGATCGAAGGCAACCTTGCAATCCGCCCGGCTCAGGGCAATCGCATCAAAAATCCCCATGATTCGCGGAATCCGCATGGTATCGGAGCATCCGGCGCGAAAGGGCTGGCACGCATCTACCGACCAGACGCCATGGAGACCGGGTCTGTCATGTGAGAAGTCCCTTGCTTTCGAGATCCTACGGGATCGCAGATCTCATCGGGAAATTTGATGCGATTGCCCTGTTTTTCCCCTTGACTCTCCTCCCCTTTTCTGGTAATTTCCCCCCTGTCCTTCGGCGGTGTAGCTCAGTCGGTCAGAGCAGTGGCTTCATAAGCCATGTGTCGGGGGTTCAAGTCCCTTCACCGCCATGACGGCGCTCTTTTCGATCGCCTGGAGGCGTGCCCTCCGGCAGGGGGTCGCAAGTGGATCGCCTGCCCCACCAGGAGACCGAAACGCGCAAGGTGTGCCCAGGCCAGGGGAAACCGGATGGATCGAGGGTAATCGTGCAGGGATGGAACCTGCGGAACCGATGCCCGGACCCGACGCCGCTGGAACGGCGGATCGAAGGGGCCTCCTCCAGCGGGGAGGGCGATGATCCGTGTCGTTCGATGATGCCATGAGGTCGGGATCGCTCCTCGATCAGATGGAGGCCACGATCCAACGATTCGGGATGTTCGGCAAGGGGGCGCGTCTCATCGTGGCCGTCTCCGGCGGGATCGACTCCGTGGTCTGTCTCGATCTGTTGTGTCGCCTGCGGGAGCGCTTTGACCTGCGTCTCTCGGTGGGGCACGTGAACCACGGCCTGCGGGGGGAGGCCGCGGAGGGGGACGCGGCATTCGTTCAGGAACTGGCCGCCCGACACGGACTCCCCTTCCGCTGCAAACGGGTCGATGTCGCCGGCTACCGGGCCTCCCACAGGCACGTCTCGCCGGAGGAGGGGGCACGGATCCTCCGATATCGGGCACTCGAGGCATGGGTCGCGGAAGCGCCGGGGAGCCGCGTCGTCCTTGCCCACCATCGGGACGATCAAGCGGAAACGGTTCTCATGTCGCTTCTGACCGGTGGAGGGCGACTCCAGGGCATCCCCCCCTGCCGGGGCGCGTTCGTGCGTCCCCTGATCGAGGTGCCCCGCGAGCGGATCGAACGGTATGCCGCCGAGCGGCGCCTCTCGTACCGCGAGGATGCCTCGAACAGGTCCCTCCACTTCCTGAGGAACCGGATCCGACATGAACTCCTGCCGATGCTCGAAGGGGCATACAACCCCCAGCTTCGCCGTCACCTCGCCCGGTTGGGGGAGCGCCGCTACTTGGAAAAAAATCATTTCCGTGCTATGATTCTTTCCGTCTGGCCCCAGGTCGTGCTTCGCTGCGACGCCATGGGAGCGCAACTCGACGTCGAAGCGTTCAGGAGGCTCTCCGGGCTTCTCCAGGAGGAACTCCTGACCGAAGTCCTGTCTCGCATCGGCATCCGGGGGGTGGGAGATCGCCATTTCGGCGCGATCCGTCGGCTCGCGTCGGGGAGATCCCCCCACCGTTCGCTGCACCTTCCAGGGGGGGGCCGTATCGTTCGCAACTACGGCCGGATATCCGTCCGTCGGGGCGCCGCGCCTTCATCTCCACCTTACCACTATGAACTTGCCATGGGGGTAGACCTCGACATCGGGGAAACAGGGCTTCGGATCCGCGCGGATCTCGCCGGCCGTTCGAGCTTCCCCCCCACCGCATCGATCGAACGTTTCGACCTCGACGAGATCACCCTTCCCCTGACCGTGAGGAACTTCCGGCCAGGAGACCGTTTCCAGCCCCTCGGCATGCAGGGGCGACAGAAACTCAAGGATCTCTTCATCGACCGGAAGATTCCGAGGGATCGGCGCAGAAAGATCCCGATCCTGCTCTCCGGCGATCGGATCTTGTGGGTCGTGGGGATTCGGCGAGGAGAGGAAGCGAAGCTCAACGCAGGAACGAAACGGATCCTCGAAGTGGCTTGCTGGCCGATCCCCCAAAGGGAGGAAGGGGAGTGACCCGAACGCTCGAGCGAATCTCCTTCCCCGATCGACCGGAGGCCTTCCCCCCTCGCCGCCGACGCGTTCCGGCCGAAAGGGAACATTCGAGTCCCCTGCGTGCATTGCCCCGGAGGGAGTCATTTGAGTCCGATCTATAAGAACATTGCCCTGTGGCTCGTCATCTTTCTCATGCTGATCCTCCTCTACCACGTGATCAGCAACCCGAACAGCGGTGTGGAACCCCTCACCTACGATGCGTTCCTCGATGCGGTCCAGAATTCGGAGGTGGAATCGGTGACCTTTCGGGGAGGACGGATCCGGGGGACCTACCGTCCGAGCGCCCAGAAGATCCTCCCCCGTTTCGAGACGAACGGTCCCGAGGAGACGAGTGAATCGCTCATTGCGATGCTCCGGGAACACGATGTGACCTTTTCGTTCGAGTCCGCCGATCCATCTCCGATCTGGCCGATTCTGGCGAACTGGTTCCCCTTCCTCCTCTTCTTCGGGTTCTTCATCTTCTTCATGCGCCAACTCCAGGCAGGAGGGGGGAAGGCGATGTCGTTCGGAAAGAGCCGGGCACGGCTGATGAGCGACCAGCAGAAGAAGGTGACCTTCGAGGACGTGGCCGGCATCGATGAGGCCAAGGAGGAACTCGAGGAGATCATCGCCTTCCTCAAGGATCCACACAAGTTCACCCGGCTCGGCGGGCGGATTCCGAAGGGCGTGCTCCTGATGGGCGCGCCGGGGACGGGAAAGACCCTGCTCGCCCGGGCGATCGCCGGGGAGGCCGGCGTTCCCTTCTTCAGCATCAGCGGCTCCGACTTCGTCGAGATGTTCGTGGGCGTGGGGGCGTCACGGGTACGCGATCTCTTCGTCCAGGGGAAGAAGAACGCCCCCTGCATCATCTTCATCGATGAGATCGATGCGGTGGGCCGGCACCGGGGCGCCGGGCTCGGGGGCGGACACGACGAACGGGAACAGACCCTCAACCAGCTCCTCGTCGAGATGGACGGTTTCGAATCGAGCGACGGCGTCATCCTGATCGCCTCGACGAACCGTCCCGACGTGCTCGACCCCGCGCTGCTGCGTCCCGGTCGCTTCGACCGCCGTGTCGTGGTCCCCCGTCCCGACCTCAAAGGGCGCGAGGCGATCATCCGGGTCCATGCGAAGAAGACGCGGGTGGCCCCCGATGTCGATTTCAGCGTCCTGGCACGTGGAACCCCGGGATTCTGCGGTGCGGACCTCGAAAACGTCGTCAACGAGGCCGCCCTCCTGGCTGCGCGGGAGAACAAGGAATTCATCGAGATGAAGGATTTCGAACGCGCCAAGGACAAGGTCCTCATGGGAACCGAACGGCGTAGCATGGTGATGAGCGAGGAGGAGAAACGGATCACCGCCTTCCACGAAGCGGGCCATACGCTCGTGGCCACCCTCCTCGAGAACACCGACCCGATCCACAAGGTCTCGATCATTCCCCGCGGCATGGCCCTGGGACTCACGCAACAGATCCCGATCGACGAACGCCACACCTACCCCCGTGAATACCTCGAGAACCGTATCGCCATCCTGATGGGGGGACGGGTGGCCGAAGAGCGGATCTTCGGAGAGATCACCACCGGCGCGGGCAACGACATCGAACAAGCCACGGAACTCGCCCGGAAAATGGTCTGCGAATGGGGAATGAGCGAAAAACTCGGCCCCCTCACCTTCGGAAGCCAGGACCACGAGATCTTTCTCGGGCGGGAGTTCGCACAGCGGCAGAATTACAGTGAGCATACCGCCATCGCCATCGATGACGAGGTCAAGGGGATCGTGCTCAGGAATTACGAGAAGGCGAAACGGATCATCGAGGAGAATCTCGAAGAACTCGAACGGATCGCGAAGGCACTCATCGAGTTCGAAGTACTCGACGGGGCGGAAGTGAAGAAGCTGATGAAAGGAGAACCGATCGAACGCCCCAAGGAAGGATAGCCGACGTTCCCCACCCGCGCATCGCCTCTCCCCTCGCCTCCGCCCACCCCCCGCGGGACGCCCTTGGGCGCTCCCATTGCATCCACCCTCTGGCGATCGACCGATCCGGAGCCGACAGGGGCTCCCTGTACAGGAGGAAAGAGATGGATCGATACGTCCTCCACTGTCGAAAATCGACACTTTTCTTACGTGAACGGACACATATCATGGGGATTCTCAACGTGACGCCCGACTCCTTCTCCGACGGCGGGAGATTCCTGCGTCCGGAGGCCGCGATCGGACGCGCGCTCGAGATGATCGAGGAGGGGGCCGATCTGCTCGACATCGGAGGCGAATCGACCCGTCCCGGCGCGCAACCGGTCGATACGGCCACCGAGATCGCCCGCGTCGTGCCGGTGGTCGAGGCGATCGCCGCCCGGACGGAGGTACCGATCTCCATCGACACCACGAAGGCCGAAGTCGCCAGACGCGCGCTCGAGGCGGGTGCCGATATCATCAACGACATCAGCGCCGCCCGCTTCGATCCGCAAATCGTGGAAGTCGCCGCCCGCTTCGAGGCGCCGATGGTCCTCATGCACATCCGGGGAACACCGCAGACGATGCAGAACGACCTGCACTACGACGATGTCGTCGCCGAGATCGAAGGATACCTTCGGGAACGGATCGCAACGCTCCGAGGTCGTGGTCTCTCCCGGTTCATCCTCGATCCCGGGATCGGGTTCGGCAAGGGGCTGGAACACAACCTCATCCTCCTGCGGCGACTCTCCGTCCTGCTGCCGCTCGGATATCCGATCCTCGTGGGGGTTTCGCGCAAATCGTTCATCGGGGCGCTCACCGGGGTTTCCCGCCCCGCCGACCGGCTCGCCGGCACCATCGCCGCCCAGACCGCGGCGATCCTCAACGGTGCGGCGATCGTGCGGGCGCACGACGTGAAGGCTGCCGTGGAGGCGGCAAGGGTCGCCGACGCGCTCAAGGAGGCGGCGATCTGCGCCGCCGACCCACCGCAGGAACATTGACGAGGGTTTCCGGTGTTTCTCGAGATCTTCAAGAATATCCATCCCACCGATGTCATCGACATCCTCGTCGTGTCGTTCATCATCTACCGGATCCTCTGCATGATCCGGGGGACGCGCGCCTTCCAGATGCTCCTCGGCGTGATCCTGATGATCGGGGCGTTCTATCTCTCCGAAGTCTTCGAACTCCACACGGTCCGCTGGCTCTTCAGCAACTTCTTCAACGCCTTCATCATCGTGATGGTCGTCCTCTTCCAGAACGAGATCCGCCGTGCCCTCACCGAGATGGGGAAGAACTTCTTCCTTCGCAAGGCCCACACTTCCGCGATGCTCGACGACGTGATCAAGGCGGCGATCTACATGGCGCGTCGCCGTATCGGGGCGTTGATCGTGATCGAGCAGGAGACGGGGTTGCGGGAGTATATCGAAAAGAGCCTTCCGATCGACGCGCTCATCTCGATGGAACTGATCGTGAGCATCTTCCACGAGAGTTCTCCGATCCACGACGGGGCGATCATCTTGCAGTCGGGTCGGATCGCGGTGGCGCGTTGCTTCCTCCCTCTGACCACGGAGGAACACATCAGCCGCAGCTACGGCACGCGGCACCGGGCCGCCATCGGGCTCTCCGAGCGATCGGATGCCGTGATCGTCGTCGTCTCGGAAGAGAACGGACGCATCTCGATCGCCCATGGGGGGAAACTCACGCATTTTCCGGACCACGAACGTTTCGAAACCACGCTGAGAAGCTTGATCGCCGAGGGGTAACCGTGCTTCGACTCCTTCACGAGATCTGGGATCTCCTCTTCCAGAACTTCCTTCTCAAGCTCGTCTCGCTCATCTTCGGGATCATGCTCTGGAGTCTGGTTGCGCACCAGCGAATGATCACCTCCGAGGTGACCCGGGAAGTCCAGCTCGAATTCATTCGCCCTCCCAGGGATCTCGTAAAAATCTCCTCCAACGTCCATGCCTTCTACATCAACGTCGCGGGACCTCGCCGGGTGCTCAAGGAGACGGAGTTCGACAAGCTGACCTACACGATCGATCTCTCCGGGGCCCAGCCGGGAAAGAATACCTTCAAGATCGATGAGCGTCAGATCAAGGGGCTGCCGAAGAAAGAGATCGAGATCTCCTCGATCACCCCCTCGGAGATCGTCGTGGAGTTCGATCATCGGATGGAGAAGCGGGTGGCGATCCGGCCGCGTCTTCATGGAAAAGTCGAGCAAGGATTCGAGGTTACCGGAATCCTGGTGGAACCTCCCTCCGTGATGTTGACCGGTGCCGCCCGGGAGTTGGCCACGATCGAGGAGGTTTTCACCGAGCCGATCAACCTTGCAGGCAGGGAGCATAGTTTCGAACTCTCCGTGGAACTCGAACTCCCTGCGCATGTGACGCGGATCCATCCCGGACGGATCGGCATCCGTGTAACGATCGGCGAGAAACGGATCGAGCGGGAGATCGAGGTCCCTGTCGTGGCGAAGGGGGCACCGGAGGGGATGGCGATCGCGTTGACCCCCCCCCGACTCCGTTTGAGGGTGGCGGGCCCCTATCACGCGCTTCGGGATCTCGATTCCCGTGATATCCGGCTCTTTGTCGATCTTCACGGGATCCTGCCGGGGCGGCACGAGGTCGTTCCGATCCTGAACATCATGAGGAAGCAGGTCGTGCTCGTCGATGAAGCGTTGCCGAGGATCTCCGTTCTCGTCACGAAACCGACGGCGGTCGCACCGCCCGATCGGGTGGGGGAGGATCGCCCTCCCCACTCCGGGCCGAATCCTTCGAACGCGGAGAAATCCCTTTCTCCCCCGGTGAAGACCGCCGTGACGATCGATCCCAAAGGGGCGCAGGGGGGGAAGAAGGAGGTCGCCCCTTCCCTCCCCCGCTCTCCTGCTCCAAAGTAAGCTCACCCTCCCTTGGCGATCCGTTTGAGCCTTTCCCGCAAGAGCGCGTTTTCCGGTCGCAGGGTGACCCCTTCCGAGAGCACCCGCACGGCCTCCCGTTCCATCCCCCGCTCGAGGTAGAGCTGCGAGAGGAAGAGGCGGTACTCCACGTTCGTCACGTCGTTTTCCACGGCCTTCTTCGCCGCCTGGAGCGCCCGGAACCACTTCCCCTTCCGCAAGAGACAGCGCGCCTGATGGTAGCGCAGATAAGGGTCCTCGGCCGAACGGAGGAGGAGCGCCGTGAATTCCCGTTCCGCCTCGGGGAAGCGATCGAGCCGGCAGTAGATCGAGGCACGATCGATCCGGTTGCGGAGGTGGGAACGATCCCGCTGGAAGGCGATCTCGAACATCTCGAGCGCAGCGGCAAGATCGCCGTGATGGAGGAAGAGGTTCCCGAACTGGTTCGGGCCTTCGGCATCGTTGGGGAAACGTGCGAGGTAATCGCGGACCACCTCGCGGAAACGGGTGAGCCGGCCCGCGCGCTCGAGCGCGTGGGCAAGGAGGTGGTGATATTTCGGCACATCGGGTTCGAGCAGCGTCAGACGTTCGAGCACTTCGATGCGGGCCTCCTGCATCCCCCGTTGCTGCAGGAACGCGGCGAAGCGAAGATACATCGAGGGCTTCGGTGGAACGATCGCCGCCATCATCCGGGGATCGGGGCCGAGTTCCCGCTCCACCCGAGCGAGGAGTCGTTCGAGGAGGTTGGGGAAGAACTCGACGGCGAAGCGGAAGGAGAGGAGCGCGGCACCCGGATCGTCGTGGGCGAGGTGGAACGTTCCGAGGAGGTAGCGATAGTAGTAGTCGGTCGGTGCCAGCGCAATCGCCTTCTGGTAGGCGGCAAGCGCGCCCTTCTCCTCCCCCTGCTGCGCAAGGATGCGGGCGTAGGTCACCCAGATCTCGGGGTCCTCCTCGAAACGGTCGAGGGCGCCTTCCACTTCCTTTCGGGCTTCTTCGAGCAGTCCCGGCCGGAGCGTGGGGTAGCGTTCCCCTTCCGCCAGGAGGGTGCGGGCCAGGTCGTTGCGGTACCCCGGATGGCGGGGGCGCAGCAGGATCGCCCGTCGCTGATACGATTTCGCCCTCCGGAAGGCATCCATCCGGGCGAGCTTCCGTCCCCGATCGGCGTAGAGGGCAGCCGCAAGTTCCCGGCCTCCGGTGGCGAGTCCCACGCCGAGGCAGAGCAGCGCTGCGATGGCGACCCCACGGAGGAAGCGCCGTCGCTTCGTTTCCCCCCACCGCCCATAGGGGATCTTGATGAAGAGGTCGGGAGGGGTCGCACGCTTGAGGAGGAGGCCCAGGAGCGAGAGATGGAGAAAGAAGAGGAGCCGGTTCGCCGGAAGGAGGAGGTTGAAGTCGTAGACCTCGTGAAAGGCGATCGCGATGAGCGCGGTGAGCGCCCCCACCACGATCCAGCGCGTGCGCCGGATCTTCTCCCACGCGAAGATCCGAAAGCTCAGGAGGAAGAGATACCCCATCCCCGCAAAGGAGAGGAGCGCAAAGGGGATCCCCCGCTCCGCGACGAACTCGAGAGGGTCGTTGTGGGCGGTATGGATTCGTTTCGGGATCGTCGCCGGCTTGTAGGCGGCGAAACGCCAGCGGTATCCTCCCTGCCCCACCCCGGTCCAGGGGTGATCCTTCACCATCTCGAGCGTGGCGCGCCACGTCGCGAGACGCCCGGCGGCCGAGGCGACCCGTTCCTCTGCGGGGTCCTCCGAGGGGAGTTCCCTCGTCGCCACGAACCGGACCGCCCAGATCGAAAGGACCATCCCTGCGACGACGAAGAGGAGGAAGAGCGACCGGAACCGATCGGGGCGGGGGAGGAAACGGAGGGACAGGAAGAAGGGGAGCGAAAGTCCCATGCTCCAGTAGGCGCCGTAGGAACGTGCCTGAAGGAACGCCAGGAACATCACCGCCGTGGCGAGTAACCCCACGAAACGCCCCCCACCCCCCATCGAAGGGGGGGCCAGGAGGAGGGAAAGCGCCAACGGAAGGGTCAACTCGAGAAATCCGGCGAAATGACTGTGGTTGAAGAAGGTTCCGCTGATTCCCCGCTCAGGGTTCGGGGCAGACTCGGGGAGCAGAAGCGCAAAGAGCGCCATCCCCCCTCCAACGACCACCCATGCGAAGACGAAGTGCTCCACCCGCCTGCGCCGGCTCATCGCCTGCGTGATCGCCAGGAAGATGATCACCATGTCGAGATGGCGGAGCCAATGCGCCCACGAAACCGAAGGGAGGCTGGAGAAGGGGATCATCGCGGCGGAGAGGAGGAGAAAGAGGAGGAGGAGCACCTCCATCCGGTGGAGGGAGAAGGTGAAATGGCGACGTTCCAGCCGATAGCAGAGGGCCGACGCAAGGAGGGAGAAGGCGCCCAGCCGGATCGCCCCCTGTGTCCACTCCGCGGCCCCCCCATAGCCGAAGAGCGACAGGACGAGCAGGACACAGCAGTGGAGGTCGAAAATTCTCTTCCACATCTCCGGCGATTCCTATGGGGCATTCCCGGATGCCGAGCGGATGCATCGTGGCGGGGCATCCCCCCGACCAAGGGAGGTGCGCAGGGATCCGCTCATCCCTTCTGCGTCTTGCCCGGCGCCATGGCGGTCATCTCCGCGGGGGCCTCCTCTTCCCGGCCATAGCCGTAGTAGTAGTAGTATTTGTACCCCGCGCTCTTGAGATCGAGGCCGTTGACCACGAGCCCACAGATCCTGGCCTGCACTTTCTGCAACTGTCCGATCGCCTGGCGGATGTGGTTCTTGTCCGTCTTCCCCGCATAGATGATGAAGAGGACGGCATCGAGCTGGGTGCCGAGGATCGAGGCATCGACGACGGACCCGACGGGGGAGGAATCGTAGATGACGAAATCGAACTGTGACTTGAGCTGGGAGATGAGGCTACGCATCCGTTCCGACTCGAGCAGCTCCGCGGGATTGGGCGGTTTGGGGCCACTGGCCAGGAGATGGAGGTTCTCGATCCCGGTCGGTTGGATCACCGCCGCGATGTCATCGACTTCCCCGACGAGATAGTTCGTGATCCCGCGGTTTCCCGGGAGATCGAGATAACGGTGGAGGATCGGTTTTCGCAGATCGGTATCGACGAGCAGGGTCCGCTTCTCCGTACGGGCGAACGAGAGGCCGAGGTTGACCGTGACGACCGACTTGCCTTCCTTCGGATTCGTGCTCGTCACGAGGAAGTTCTTCGTCTCCCGGTTGATCGTGGAGAACTTGATGTTCGTGCGCAGTGTGCGGAAGGCCTCGGCGACCTTGGAGGTGGGGGAGTCCTCCTCGAGCCCCACGAGGGGGGAGCGCCCGTGCCGGGCGAGTTCCTTGATCTGGGGGATCGTCGCCAGGACGGGGAGCCCGAGGTAGGCGGAGGCCTCGTCCCCCGACTTGATCGTCCGGTCCATGTACTCGAGGAGGACCACGAGACCGATCCCGAGGAAGATCCCGGCGCCCATGCTGATGAGGAGATTCATCGTCTTCTTGGGATAGACCGGGGATTGGGGCACTTCGGCCTCCTCCACGATGTCGATCACGTTCTCCGAGATCTCGGCGGAGATATCGACCTCTTTGAGCTTGCGCACCAGGACGTTGTAGAGTTCCTTGTTCGTGTCGGCGTCGCGCTGGAGGATGCTGTACTGGATCCGTTTGCGGTTGTTCTGGATGATCTCCTGATCCTGCCGGGCGATGGCGTCGGCGAGGTTGTCGAGGCGGGTGCGCAGGATCTCGTGCTTGATCTGGAGTCCTTTGAGGATCTTCTTCACCTCGTCGAGGAGTTTCGCTTTGAGGGAGAGGATCTCTTTTTGCTGTTTCTCGATCTTGGGGTGTTTGGGGAGATAGCGCTGGGAGAGTTCCTGGAGCCGGAGTTCGGCATCCACGATCTTGGCGTTGAGTTCCCGCAGGATGTCGCTCTCGAAGAAGACGGGAATCGAAAGGGTGTATTCCCCCTCCTTAAGGAGACGCAGGAGGGATTCGATCAGGGTCTGTGTTTCGATGATCTGGGCCTGGACGCGGACGTAATCCTCCTTGAGTTCGTTGACGTGACCCGCCTCCATGCTGCTGAGAAGCAACGGTTTCTCCTGCGACTGGTAATCGAGGAGGCGTTGTTCCGACTTTTCGAGTTTGTCCTTGAGGTCGGCGATCTGCTCGGTGAGCCACGAGATCGCGTTGCGGGAATACTCGATCGACTTCTCGATGTTGCGCTGCTGATAGACCCGCGCCAGGGTATTGGCGATGTCGCGGGCCTCCGTGGGATCGGAGGAACTCACCGAGATCCGGAGCAGATCGGTATCCTCGATCCGGGAGATGCTCACCCGCCTGCGGAGCCGATGGACGATCGCGTCGAAGCGGTAGGGATCCGCCTCCGGATCCGCGAGACCGAGTTGCTTGACGACACGGCTGAGCACCGGAACGCTCTTGAGGATATGGATCTGGGTCTGGATGTTGCGTTCGTTCGTGAGATAGGAGGCGTAGGTCGGACGGTAGTCGGGCAGGAGCGCCTGATCCGAATTCCTTCCCACGTAGATGCTCGTCGTGGCGACATAGATGGGGACCTGCTTCCAGGTGAAGTAGGCCGTCGAGAGGACGACGAGGGCGAAACTCCCGAAGAATGCCCACATCCGCTTCTTGAAGACCTGGAAGAGGTCGGAGATGTGGAAGAGATCGGGCTGGGCATAGGTCTCTGGCTGCGGTTTCATCTCTAGAAGAATCCTTGTGGCACGATGATGATATCGCCGGGTTGGAGTTCGATGTTGTCCCGCTGGTCTCCGTTGTTCCACAGTCTCTTGAGTTTGAGCGTCCGCTCGATCTTCTCCTTGCCGCTACCCCGGATCAGTTTCGTCTTGTTCGGAGAGGCGAACTCGGTGAAGCCCCCCGCCTGCACGATCGCAGAGAGGACGGTGAAGCCCTTGACGACCTTGAAGGCGCCCGGATTCTTGACTTCTCCGAGCACGTAGCACTTGTCGTTTTCGAAGTCGTTTCCGCCGAAGCGTTCCACGAAGACGATATCCCCGTCGTGGAGTTCCACGTTCTGGGAGATATCCCCCTTGTCGAGGAGCCGGCGGATGTTGACTTCGAGTTGGACGACCTGCTCCTTGTGGGCGTCGGCATTCTTCCCTACCTGCTTCGTGCGGACGATCCGTGCCGCGTCCTTGGCATCCTCGGTGATGCCCCCGCATTCGAGCATGAGGCGCAGGAGGGAGGCGTCCTTTTGCAGCTCGTAGCGTCCCGGCTGCCGGACCGCGCCGAAGACGAGGATCTTGCGCTTGTGGTACGCCTTGATCGTGATCTGGACCCGGGGATCGACGAGGTAATCCTTGGCGAGCGCCGCGGTGAAGGCGTGGTTGAGTTCGATCAGCGTGCGGCCGGCCGCCGGAAAGGCCTCGAGGAGGGGATGGGCGATCGTCCCCTCCCGGGAGACGAGGAAGGTTCCGGAGAGATCGGGCTCGTCCCATACGACGATCTCGAGGAGATCGCCCGGCCCGATCCGGTACTCCGTGTCCGCCCGTACCCCGATGGGGAGGAGGCAAAGGAAGAGGAACGAAAGGATCGTGATCCGCGCGGGGCGGGAAAAAACGCTATCAATGGACATCATGGCTTCTCGAAATCTCTTCTCGGAACGAAACGGGGCGTATGAATTCCGGGGAAGGACGGGGTGCAGGAGACCGGGAAACGTGAAGACGATCGACGCAAAACCACATCAGAAGAGATAGTTGATCCCAAGGTGGACCCGGTTCTGCGTATAGCCGGGAAAGTCGAAGATGCCGAAGGGCTCGAGCGTCTGGGTCGCTTCGTCCCGCTCTTCGACGAAGTTCTCCCGGCCGTACGATTTCCGGAAGGTGTAGCCGAGCATCGCGGTCCACCGCTTCCCGATCGTGTAGCGGAGCCCTCCTCCCAACGAGAGGATCTCTTCCTCCTTCTCCTCGCGGGTGGCCGTCTGGCCTGCAGCGATCTCCTCCTGCGTGAGGGGGTCGCTCTGGGGGACCCGAAGTTCGGAGAGCCATTTGTAGGAGATGCTGAAGTTGCCCTCGAGCCCCCGGGTGATCTGATAGCGGAACCCCCCCGCCACGATGTCGTCGAAGGTCGAGTTCTTCGCCGTGGAGAAGTCGTGGGAACGCTCATAGCGCGCAAAGACGTTCGTGCGACGGGAGAGGACGTACTGTACGATCGTGTCGAGCACGAAGTCGTTCGGGGTCTCCCCCTCCAGGAAGACCCACTCCCACCCCGGCGCGAAGGTGAGCGTGAGCCGCCGCACCGGTTGCGCGGTGAAATCGAGCCGGGCCCGCATCTTGTGCGGGTTGGAGGTATTCTGGTACCAATTGTAGAGCCAATCGAACTGGGGTGCGATCGTGAGCCGGGTCAGCCGCGCCTTGAAGAGCTGGACGTCGAGTTCGTTCTGGGCGTAGTTCGTGAAGTCGATCGCCGCGGCCTCCTCGGGGTCCTGTGTCGTCGTATCGACCTGCTGGGGATCGTTGAACTGGAGTTCGTTGAGATAGGCGCCGTAGCTGAGACGATCCTGGATCCGCGTCTCCGTGAAGCGGGGGTGGAAGTCGTGCTGGAAGGTCGGCGCGACGTAGACCTGGTTGAACTGCACGAGGTTGGCGCTCACCTCGTTGAAGAAATCGGGGGAAGTCGGATCCTGGGAGAGATTCTTCTCGTCGAGTTCGGAAGGGACGTCCCGGCGAATCGGCACGGCCCGCAAGTCGTCCCCCACCTCGATGGCCAGCCACCGCGTGGCCTGGTAGCGCACGTCGAGGCCGAGGAAGTAGAAGATATCGGAGAGATCCCCGCTGTGCTGCGTATAGACGCTGCCCAGCAGGGAGGCGTCCAGGGTGGCGAGCAACCGGCGCTTCCTGAGCATCAGGGAGAGACTCGGCTGCATCTGCACGATGATGTCGCTCTCCGGCGTCCGGCAGATTCGCAAGGGGTTCCCCGAATCGTCGAGGAGGGGATTTCCCTCGGCATCCTGCAACTGTGGGCAGTCGATCTCCTTGCCCGCTCCGACGGAATCGAAACTCCCTTCGGCCGGAAAGAAGACGATTTTGTTCTGGTTTTCATCGAAGACCGAGGTGATGTTGTCGTCATAGGTACCGGAAACGAGAATGTTCCCCCGCCACTCGAACGGGCCGATGCGTCCCCCGGCCTGAAGGGGAGATGCGCCAAGGAAGAGGAAGAGAGCGATCAGGATGGCTCGATAGGGAGCAAGGGGGGGAAAGGGAGTCCCTTCAAGCAGGGTCCGTTGTTTCGTTCGCATAAACGTTCCCTCCGATATACTGCGCCAGTTCATGGGAAGCGAGCTGTTCCGCGTGGGGAGCTTTCATCGTCCTCGAGGGTGTTCCGGGTGAACGGGATGAGCGGCGTCGTCTTCCGGGGTCATGGCCCGGTGGGGCCGGTTGGGGTGGAAAGGGTGGGTGCGGGGACCGGCTTCCCCCCTTCCGTCGTAGGGGCAGCGGGTGACGGGGCCGTGGGACCTTCCGGGATGGCGCTCTTGGCAAAGGGGTTCGTCACCCCCGCGAGGAAGCCATTCAGGATCGCTTCGGCGGCTTCCTCCGTGACGAATTCGTCCGGTTTGCCGACCTTCAAGCCGAACTTTGCGAGGATATCGACGTAGTCCTGCGGGGTTGCACGGCGTTTGACCCGACGAAACCCTTCGATCGAGGTGTTGGGGGGGAGCAGTGCCTCGATGATGTGTTCCCCCGCCGCGAAGAAGGCGGTCGTGATGTCCTGGAATTGGACCCCTTCCCCCTGGGCGAGGCGGGGGAGCGGTTCGGCGCTGGCCACGCGCACCGTTCCGGCGTCCGCCATCCGGCTCTGCATCGGTCGCACCTGACGGCGCCCCCCCTTGATATAGAAGGTGACGGGGTCCTTGCCGACGACTGCGACCCGGATCGTATAGACCCCATCATCTTCGACCTTCATCGGGAAGCGCCCGATTCCCGGGTTCCGGTCCGTGGCGAAGCGTTTCTCCACGATCTTCACCTTGAAGACGTACGACTCGTCCACGGGGAGTCGATCCTCCACTTGCATCTGGCGCACGAGGATCTCGGCCAGTGCCCCGTAAGTGAGGAGTTTTTCCGCCTGAAAGCCTCCCGTGGGTTCACCGGCGTTGAGGTTGTCCGCCGAGAAGCGGAAGAGATCGGTCCCCCCCTCCTGGGGGATCGTCATCTTCACCGTGTGGATTCCGCGGCTGAGCACGTAACGGCGAAGATCGAGCCACTGGAAGACCGGTGCCGGATGGACGACCTCCGTGGGGCGATCGTCCACCTGCCAGAACTGCTCTCCCCCCTTGGCCTGCACCCGAAGCCAGTAGATGCCCGATTCGGGAAATTCCACTGGATAGCTCACCGTTTCGATCGCGTTGAGCGTCGAGATCCAGAAACCCGACTCGAAGAAGGCGTTCTTGACCAGGGTCAGCGAGGTCTTCTCCGCGATCTCGGCCTCCACTTCGACGCTCTTTCCTCCCCGCAGGAGGGAGAAGTAATCTTCGTCCCGGGCATCCTTGGGGATCCCCTCCTCCTCGAGTTCGAGGTGCTGTACCAGTTTCCGCGCGAACTCCGCCTGTGTCAGAATCCGTTGTTCCGCCTGCTGCTGCTGGGCGTGCGCCGGCGCCCCCGCCCCCATCCAGCAGCAGAGCGCCAGGAGGAAGGAAGACCACCCACACCGGGAGAAAACGCGACAAAACGTGTTCGACATCGTGCAAACCCTCTCTCGCAGGAGGCGAGTTCGAAATCCCTCCGCGCATCATCGTGGTGACATCGTGGATATAGAGTATAAACGAATTCACCCCCGGATGCAACCGGATCGAAAAAAATCTTCATCCCCTTCACCTTCCGGGAGGATCCTCCGCAGAGTCCGGGGGGCGACTTCGATGAAGACGCATCGGTCTTCCGCGGCATGCAGGGCGTGCTTTTCAGCTCTCCAAACACTCGAAGGAGGCCCTCCTCCGATCCCGACGATGGAGAAATTCCGACGGTTTCCGATCCTACACGAAATCTGCCCCTTGTCAAGGGAGATTCGCATCTCTCGATCAGGCGGAGTGGAGACCAACGTCTGTCGTGTGAGAACGCCCTCGATTTACAAGACATCCCGGAAT
>CAZTSL010000016.1:8739-48050 GCA_964616915.1 uncultured bacterium | reverse complement strand
GCGACGACGCCCGCGAAGCGCGCTGCAAGCGGAACCTTGCCGCTCTCGAGACCTGGGCCCAAGGGGAAACTGGCGAGCACGACGACGATCTTTCCTGCGGCGGGGAACCGATCCCTCGCCGAGACAGAGGGGGAGATCACCGCATCGCGCAAGCTCTATCTCTGGCAGGATGTCTCGCCGCACCGTTTCGCGCTCTTCGGCGTCTTTGCGGTGCTCTTCCTCTACCTCACGGGGTACGCGGAGTCGCTGGCAACGGGTTTTCCCTTCCTCTCCTCCCCCTTTCTCCACCTCTTCCAGATTCTCCTCGGCGTCGGGATCACGATCGGGATGTTCCAGTCGAACCGGGCGCAGCTCGTCTCGTTTCAGCGTAGGCTCGTTTCCGACCCGAAACGGGCGCTCTTGGGTCTCCTCCTCAACGGCTGGCTCATTTCGGGCGCGGTGACGATCGGGTTCCTCTTCGTCAACATCCTCGCGGGGGTTCTGGGATGGCCGATCCGGCCCGTGCTCTTCGACTTCGCGGCGGGGGACATCTTTCCGATGGTTTTCTTTCTCCTTTCCGGGATCGTGCGAGGGATCGTCGTGAGCCTGGGGATCGCCCTCTGCCTCGTCCGGGGCTTTGCGCCTCTTGCTCCCGAAGCCTGATCTGCGGCGCGCGAGCCGCAATGCTCGAGGAACGGTACGCCGTCCATGGCCGGAGGAGGAATCGGTTCGAGCGGGCAGGCATCGCTGCCAGATGGAGACCTTTGCTTGACTTCGCCCCGGATCGTGGTTATATCTACCCCATGAGCCGACCATGCCATGATGGAGGTCGGGAGGATCGGAGCGGGTGATGGATCGAGAGATCGAGGTTGCGACGTTGTCGGAGATTCCCGATGGGACGGCGAAGAGCGTCGAGGTCGAAGGGCGGGTGATCGCGCTCTTTCACTGGAACGGCGGGCTCTATGCGCTCGACGGTCACTGCCCGCACCGGGGGGGGCCGCTCGGTTCGGGTTGCGTCGAGGGAGGGGTCGTCATCTGCCCCTGGCACGGCTGGCAGTTCCGCCTCGAAGATGGAATCTCCCCGATCAACCCTGCTGCCCGGGTCGCCACCTACCCCGTGACGGTACGGGGGGAACGGATCCATCTCTCCCTCCCCGAGGAAGGAACCCACGCAACCTGACCCCCGTATCGACCGGTGACCGAGCCGAGCGTTCGAGCTTGCCGCCGGCGTGCGCCGGGTACGAAGAAGGATCGAGGAATGCGCGATCATCGCAGGAGACTCGAGGACGAGCAGGGGCGTGTGATCGAAAATCTGCGGATTTCGGTGACGGACCGCTGCAACCTGCGTTGCCGCTACTGCATGCCCTCCGAGAGCATGACGTGGCTCCCCTCGGCCGATCTCCTGCGCTTCGAGGAGATCGCGTATCTGGCCGGGATCTTCGCGGAGGCGGGGATCCGCAAGATCCGGATCACGGGGGGGGAGCCCCTGATGCGCCGCGACCTGCACCGGTTGATCCGGATGCTCAAGGGGATCCCCGGCATCGAAGACCTGGCGATGACGACCAACGGCGTCTTCCTCGCACGCGCGCTTCCCGAACTCGAGGCCGCCGGTCTCGACCGGATCAACGTGAGCCTCGATACCCTCGACCCCGAGACCTTCCGGAAACTCACCTTCCGGGAGAGCTGGCACGATATCATGGCGGGCCTCGACGCGCTCTCCAGGAGCCGGATTTCCCCGGTCAAGGTCAATGCGGTGATCATCCGGGGGATCAACGACACCGAGATCCTCGATCTGGCGCGCCTTGCGGTCGATCGAGCCTTCCACGTCCGCTTCATCGAGTACATGCCGATCGGGGCGGATGCCTGGGAGCGAAGCCGGATGCTCTCGGGGGCGGAGATCCGCGCCCGGATCGAAGAGGAGATCCCGCTTCGCCGAAAGCCGACGCAGAGGCCCGAACCGGCGGTCACCTATCTCATTCCCGGCGCGGAAGGCACGATCGGTTTCATCAACTCCGTGACCGAACCCTTTTGTGATTCCTGCAACCGGATCCGGATCACTTCGGACGGTTTCCTGCGGACCTGCCTCTTCTCCGTGCGGGAAACAGATCTTCGCGCTCCCCTGCGCAACGGCGCGGACCGCGCGACGCTGCTTCGGATCATCCGGGAAGCGGTGGCCCGCAAGGAACCGGGCCACCGGATCAACGACCCCGACTTCGTCAAGCCGAGCCGGACGATGTCGCAGATCGGAGGGTGAGGGGCGATGGGGGGGCAAAGGGAAACGATGCCCGCCATCGAGATCCCCCACCCCGGTGACCCCGGGGTCCTGCGGCTGGTCCGGCGTCCTGTTCCACGGCTCCAGCGGGGGGAGGTCCTCCTCCGCGTCCATGCCGCGGGCGTCAACCGCCCCGACATCTTGCAACGTCAGGGATTCTACCCTCCCCCTCCCGGCGCCAGCGATCTGCCCGGTCTCGAGGTTGCAGGCGAGGTCGTGGCGTGCGCGCCGGAGGTCACCCGCTGGCGGGTGGGGGATCGGGTCTGCGCCCTCCTTTCCGGGGGAGGATATGCCGGTTTCGTCACCGTGCCGGCCCTCCAGTGTCTTGCGATCCCCCCCGGCCTCGATATGATCGAGGCGGCCGCGCTCCCCGAGACCTTCTTCACCGTCTGGCACAACCTCTTCGAACGCGCCCACCTCGAGGCGGGGGAGACCTGCCTCGTCCATGGCGGGAGCGGGGGGATCGGAACGACCGCCATCCAGCTCGCAACGGCCTTCAGGGCCCGTGTCTTCACGACGGCCGGCACCGAGGAGAAGTGCCGCGCCTGTGAACGCCTCGGCGCGATCCGCGCCGTCGATTACCACCGGGAGGACTTCGTCGAAGTCCTGCGTCCCCTTACCCGGGACCACGGGATCGACGTCTTCCTCGACATCGTCGGCGCGGATTATCTCGAGCGGAACATCGAACTCGCCGCCCCCGACGCACGGATTGCGATCATCGCCTTCCTCGGCGGCGCCCGTGCCGAACTCCCGCTACGTCCCCTCCTCTTCAAACGTCTGACCCTGACCGCTTCGACCCTCCGCCCGCAATCCCCGGAACGAAAGGGTGCGATCGGCCAGGCCCTCGAGACCCACGTCTGGCCCCTCCTGGCCGAGGGGAAGGTCCGTCCGGTCATCGATTCGGTCTTCCCCCTCGAAGAGGCCGCCCGGGCGCACGAGAGGATCGAACGGGGAGAGCATTTTGGCAAGATCGTCCTGGAGGTCGCTGCGTGATGGATTGGATCCTCATCGAGAAGGATGAACGGCATATCGCCCGGGAACGGGCCAAAGCCCAGGCCCTCAAGCGGACCCAGTGGTGGCACAGGAAACGGCAACGGGGGATCTGCCACTACTGTGGCGAGCAGTTCCCTCCCGAGGCGTTGACGATGGACCACATCGTCCCCCTCTCCCGCGGGGGCCGCAGCACACGGGGAAATATCGTCCCGGCCTGCAAACGCTGTAACAGCGAAAAGCGCTACTTCACCCCCGTGGAACGGGTCCTCGAGGAACTCTGAAGGGGAGAAGAGGGAAGAGGGAACCCGTGGAACGGGCTCGGGAGGCGTTCTGACGGGGGAGGAGAATTTTTTTCCTTCTTTGAGAATGTCACTTCTTTCGAGAAAAACATTTTCATGAAGGAAGAATTTTCTTTCCTCCTTCCCCCTCGCCCTCTCCGATCCCTCCTGGAAAATCCGAAGACGCCGCATCGCTCCTTTCCAAGCATGATTCTTGCATGTATCCCAGACTGAGACGTGTCATGCGAGGATCTTTGCAGGGGGTGAATCGATGCGTGGTCCGGAAAACGGATTCGGGGTACGAGAAAGGGACGAGGCACCCGAGGAGGCTTTCTCCGGCGGGGGGGGCGGAAAGGGTGCCGATGCGGCGGCGGATCCCATCCTCTTCGGCCTCGCGCACCCCTTCGAGGCTTCCGATCGGCTCGATACCCGCGAGAGCTGGACGACCTTCGCCTGCAAGCGATCGGTGCGAACGGGTCTGATCCTTCCCGATCGGGAGATCCCCGTGCCGGTGGCGGAGGAGCGGGTTCCGTCGGGCGGGACGGCCCCCATGCGGCGGCGCATCTTCCTTCTCGAGGCCCTGGCGGCCTTCCAGATGGAGGTCGTCGCGGCCCAGCAGCGGGAAGGCCGAGTCGTGGCGGCGATCCAGGAGGGATTGAAGAAACACTTCTCCTACGTTGCCGTGACGCTGTTGAAGAACGAAGAGGATCCCCTCTTCCGGCAGATCTGCTGGCCGTTGCGTCCCGACGAGGAGATCGATCTCAAGCGGAGCCTCATCGATGGGCACGTCGTGGCCGTTTCCCCTCACCAGGTCATCTTTCCACTCAAGCACGAGGCCCTCCAGAGTCTGCTCCTCCTCGAGCGGCTGGCGGAGGAACGGATCTCCCCCGAGGAACTCGATCTCCTGGAACAGGCCGCCCGTTTCTGTTCCGTCGTGCTGGGTCATTCCCGCTCCTTTGCGGCGATGGAGTTCGAGGCTTCCCGTGATCCCCTCACCCGGCTCCACAATCGGCGTTCGTTCCACAGGCGCCTCGAGGAGGAGATGCACCGTGCGATCCGCTATGGGCAGCCACTCTCGCTCATCATGCTCGACATCGACTGGTTCAAACGGATCAACGACACCTTCGGGCATCCTGTGGGAGATGCGGTCCTTTCGGGGATCGGCCGGATCCTCCTCGAGGTGAGCCGCACGAACGACGTGGTGGCCCGTATCGGCGGTGAAGAGTTCGCCGTGCTCCTCCCCTCCACCGATCAGGCCGGTGCCTACCGGATGGCGGAGCGGATGCGCGGACTCGTGGCGTTACGGCGTTTCGAGAAGAACGGGCGGGAGATACCGGTCACGATCAGTGGCGGTGTGGCGACCTTCGACCGGAGGACGCCGCTCTCCATGGAGGAGTTCCTGCGGCGGGCCGACGAAGCCCTCTACAGGGCCAAGGAACTCGGCCGCAACTGCGTCATGGTCGATGGCTTCTGAGATCCCTCCCCCTCGAAGCGGCGCTTCGGGGGCACGAGGGGGGCTGCCCCCGAACCGCTCCGACAGATCTCCCGCCTTCCGTGTCCCTACGGAAAGAGAGCGTTCCTACCCGACTTCCCGAGCGATCGCACCCCCATTCGGGAGGGCGATCGCTCCTTCCCATTACCAGCATCCACGATCGGATCGGGACCGCCGGGTGCAGGTGGAAGAGCTTCGGGGGAGTCCCCGGGGCGCACGTCAGAATCGTGAGCCCCGTGCCATGGGGGTCTTCCAGCGGTGCCCGGGGCATTGTCGGCGGAGGGGCGCCATGCATCCCATGCCTCTGTAGAGGCAGGTTCCAGACCCGCCTCTGCTTTCCCACGATACGGCTCCCAAAGTCCCACGTTGGTGACGCGTACCTTGCTCTGCGTGCCGATTTGACTTCCCTCGATCCCTGGGGTATCTTGTGCCGCGATTGGCGGAAGGTTCCGGGTGAAAGGGAGGAGAATGGCATCGTGGACGAAAAACGCAGCGTAGGGATCTTCTACCTCTTCCTGCTCCCTCTCCTAGGGTTGGCTTCCCCCCTCCGGGCACAGGAGACGATGGCGTTGTCGCTCGAGGAGTGTATCCATCTCGTACTCGAGAACAACCTCGATCTCAAGGTGGAGGAGTACACCCCCCATTCCCAGGAGATGGATATCCTCGCCGCAAAGGGAGAATTCGATCCCGGGCTCTCCTTTACGGGGTCCTATCTCAAGGCGCGCACGAAGACCTTTACCGTGGACAACACGACGGGAGACCAGGCCACCGTGATCGGGGATTTCCTGAACTTCCAGCTCGATCTGAGCGTGGGGCAGCGTCTCCTGACCGGAACGGGGTATCAGGTGACCTTCTCCAACAGCCTGGAGGATTCGAGCGTCGCCCCCCTCGATCCGATCGTGCTCACGGACGAGTCGGGCGATCCGATCCTCGATCCGGAGACGGGGGAGCCCTACAAGATCGTGTCATTCGATCAACCGAGACGGATCTCGTCGAGTCTCACCTTCCAGTTGACGCAGTCCCTCCTCAAGGGGTTCGGGAGGGGCGTCAACCGAACCCGGATCACCCTGGCGGAGTACGGGCACGAGACGAGCAAGGATGCCCTCGAGATCCGGGTTTCGGACATCATCCTTCAGGTGGAGGAGGCGTACTGGAACCTCGTCCTGGCCCGGGGTACCCTCGAAGTCCAGGAGCGTTCCCTCGAACTGGCTCGGGAACTGCAACGCAACATCGAGGCCCAGGTGAAGGTGGGTCTCCAGGCTCCCATCGAAGTGCTCGTGGCCAAAGCGGAGGTCGCCACGCGGGAGAGCCAGCGGATCGCAGCGGAGCAGGCGCTTCGCGACGCGGAGGACGTCCTCAAGAAGCTGCTCAACCTCCACGACGGCACGATCGGGGAGGAACGGCTCACGGCCACGGATGAGCCCTTCCCCTCCGGCGTCCTCCCCCCCCCCCCGAAACTCGACGAGAGCCTCGAAGACGCCCTCTCCTCCCGCCCGGAACTCCATCAGAGCATCCTGGCGCGCAAGACCCAGCAGGTCAGCCTGGAGAACGCCCGGAACGCCACACTCCCCGACCTTCAGCTCCAGGCCTCCCTGACGCTCAGCGGTCTCTCCGTCGAGGTGCTCGAGTCGAACGTCACGATCGAGCCCCCCCTCGACCTCGGCAACGAAGGAACGGGGAAGGGTGCCTCCTACCTCGATACCTTCGACGACTACAACGACAACTACCGATACAGCATCGGGATCACGATGAATTACCCCCTCGGCAACCGCGCGGCCCGCGGCAGCGCCCGGAAAGCCTCGGTGGAACTCGAAAAAGCAAAACTCCTCGAACGGAACGTGAAGCAGGGGATCATCCTCGAAGTCCGGCAGGCGAATCGCGCGGTGGAGACGAGCCTCAAACAGATCGAGGCCAGCCGCCTGGCCCGCGATCTGGCCCAGCAGAAGCTCGATGCGGAGCGCAAGAAACTCGAAGTGGGCAGCTCCACCTACTACAACGTCCTCCAGTTCCAGAAGGACCTGGCCGAAGCCGAACTCAACCACCTCAAGGCGCTCATCGACTACCGGATCTCCCTCGCCCGCCTCGCCAAGGCGCGGGGGAAACTCCTTGCGGAACACGAGATCGATATCGAAACCGAATGATCCCCCCCGGCAGGAGACGGTTCGTTCGTCTCACCGCCATCGGGGATGCTTGCAACGGGAAAGGATCGTTCCGATGAAGGGAGGAAGAAACGAGAGCAAGCCTCTCTCCCCGGAGATGACCGTGCAGGAGATCCTCGGTCGCCATCCCGGCGCGCGACGGATCTTCGAAGCGCATGGGATGGGAGGGTGCGGGGGGGGATCCGGCCCGCCGGAACCCCTCTTCCTCTTCGCCAGGGCGCACGGCGTCGATCCCGAACAGCTGCTGCGGGAGATCGAAGCGCTCCCCGAGACTGCGGGGGATCCATCCCCCCCCACGGTGGAGGAATCGCCCCTCTTCCAGACCTACATCCGGGGTGCGATCCTCCTGGCCCTTCTGTGGGGGGGGGTATGGGGGGTCATCAACCTCCTCCGAATCGCTCATGCTTCCTCCTTCACCGCGTTGAACCTCGTTTCGGCCCAGGGGCATGCCCATATCCAGATCTTCGGGTGGGTGGGGCTCTTCATCATGGGGGTGGCCTTCCACGTCGTGCCCCGTTTCATGAACACGGTCCTTCCCCATCCCCGGGCCGCGGCCGGGGCCTTCTGGCTGATGGCAGCGGGGGTGGTACTCCGGGTCCTCGGGCAGGTCTTCTTCTCGCGGATCCCCCTGGCCGGGGGCGTGCTGATCGCCTCCGGTGCCATGGAACTCGCCGCGATCGTCCTCTTTGCCGGGGTGATCGTGCAGACCGTGCGAAAGGGAGGGGGAAAGATCGAGACGTACCTCTGGTTCCTCTCCGCTGGGCTCCTCTCCTTCGTGGTGGCAGGAGTGATCGGTCTCATCGGCACCGTGGAGATGGCCCGCTGGGCGACGCCTTTCTTCCCCTTCTCCTGGCTGGGGGTGCTGCGCCATCTTCAACTCTATGGCTTCATCACCTGCTTCATCCTCGGGGTATCGCTTCGGGCCTTCCCCTTCCTCCTCGGGCTTCGTTCCCCGTGGGAGGGGATGGCGAAGTGGGCCTTCGTGGTCTATGGGGGGGGAGTGATCCTCCAGATCGTCGCCCTCTCCCTCGACCGTTCCCTCCTTGCCTTCCTCGCTGCGCTCCTGGAACTCTCCGGAGGGGCACTCTTCGTCTATGCGCTGCGGATCTTCGAGCCACCGGAGATCGTCTTCCCGGAGGCGCACGTCGATCGGGGGATCTTCTGGTTCGTGCGCGCGGCGTGGATCTGGTTCCTCATCAGCCTGGGGATGCTCGTCATGATCCGGCTCGAGGCGTGGCGTGCCCTCTCGCCCTGGGGTCATGCACTGATCGGGGCGCACCCCTTCTGGGATGCGACGACGCACGCGATGGCGCTCGGTTTCATCACGATGATGATCCTCGGGGTCGGATTCCGGGTCATTCCGATCTTCAGCGGGCGTCATGCCTTGACGGGCTGGGGGGTGAAGCTCTCCTTCCTCCTCCTCTGTAGTGGGGTCGTCCTGCGGGTCTTCGTGCAACCCTTCGTTTCCGTGGCCCCCACCCCCCGCATCTTTGCCCTGATGGGCGCTTCCGGGTTGCTCGCCTACGGAGCGATGGCCATCTTCGGCGTGGTGATCTGGCGGGCGATGTCGAACGCACCCTCCCTCGAGGCGCAGGAGGGGATTCCCGATCGGATCACCCCCAAGACGAGCATGCGGACGATCGTGACCGCCTGGCCGCAAGGACGGGAGGCCCTCCTCGAACTCGGCTTCGAGCGGCTTCGGAACGTCCAGGACGTTGGCCGGATGCCCCGTTTCGTAACGCTCGAGATGGCATGCCGCATCCATGGGATCGACCCCGTGGAGACGGCAGAACGACTCACCCGACGACTCTGCGTCGAAGGAGGCGGAGAGGAAGCCTCCCCCCGCCCCACGGAACCGGAAGCGCAACGATGAGATCCAGATCCCCATACCGAACGATGGCACTCCTCTCCCTCCTCCTGGCGGCCTGCACACCGAGCCAACCGGAAGAACCCCTCTCCCCGATCGAAGCGGAGGGGAGACGACTCTTCATCCAGAAGGGGTGTATCGGCTGCCATCGGATCGGACGCCACGGTGGCGGCAGAGGACCGAACCTGACCGATATCTGGACCCGGCTCACCACCGGAGAGAAACTGGCCAAGGATACCTATGCCGGCGTCGATCTTCGCGGAATGAACCGGGAAGAACGGGCCGAGTGGTGGCTCGAGCATCACCTCATCGATCCGAGCTTCGATTTCCCCTATGCGAAGATGCCGGTGATCCCGATGACCGAGGCCGAGCGCAAGAAGATCATCGCCTACCTCAAGACGCGCCGCCGCCCCGAACCGGCGGAGAAGCGCGAGGCACCGAAAGGATAGGGGAGATGCCGAAGCTGAGCCGATGGTTCGTGAAAGGGGGGCTCCTCTACTTCGTGGCGGCCCTCCTCCTGGCGGTCGGGGATGCAATCTGGGCCTGGGGGGGGGCGCACTACGATCCTCGCGTCCTCTACCCCGTCTTCCTTCACTTCTTCATGGTGGGGTGGGTCGCGCAGTTGATCTTCGGGGTCGCGCACTGGATGTTCCCGCGCCGTTCGAAGGAGGCGCCACGGGGGGACGAGCGGGTGGCCTGGGGGGTCTTCGTCGCCTTGAATGCCGGTCTCCTGATGCGGGGGATTGCGGAGCCGGCCTTTACCCTCTCCCCTGCCCCGATCTGGTCGGGGATGCTCTTTCTCTCCGGCGTATTCCAGCTCGCGGCGGCGATCCTCTTTACGGGTCTGCTCTGGCCCCGGATCCGGGGGAAGTGAACGATGCCTCGATTGAGCGCGTGGATGGTCAAGACGGCCTTTCTCCATCTGCTGGCTGGATTCCTCGTCGGTTTTCTCGTCCTCATGGGAAAGATCGGCTGGCTCTCCCCCCTCTGGTGGACGCGTCTCCCGATCCACGTCGATTTCGTCCTCCTCGGGTGGACGATGCAACTTCCGATGGGGGTGGCTTTCTGGCTCCTTCCCCGTTTCGGGGCCGGCGCCACGCGGGGACGGGAATCGTTCGCGTGGGGGGCCTATCTCCTGCTGAATCTCGGGGTCGTGCTCCACGTTGGAGGCGTGGCCTTCGGTCTTCCCACGATCGGCGTGCTGGGCCGGATCGCCACGTTCCTTTCGGCCCTCTCCTTTGCGGTTCATGCCTGGCCGCGGGTACGGCAGATCGAGAATCTCCCCCGCGACCGGAAGAAGATCGATGAGATGCTGGCGGCCCGGGGGATTCGCTGAGTCGGCCTCCTTGCGGCATTGGCTCCGGGCAGCAGGGGATGCCCTGGTGGGCACATTCGTGCGCTCCACCGGGCGTTGACTTGCCCCTCCCCCCTTGCTACGATACATCCGCACGAACCCCCAGGCATCGAAAAGCCGAGGTGGCCTTCGTGCGCGCTCTTCGCCGGCTCTCCCAGAGAGGAAAGATGATGAAGACGAACGTCAAGGGGTTGCTTCGTGGGATCTTGCTCCTTTTGCTCCTGGGGCATGGAGGGATCGCCATCGCCGATCCGTGGGAGACGCTCGAGGCACTCGAACCCCTGCGGGCGGAACGGCTCCTTTCGGGATTCCCCCCCTTCACCGAGGCGGAGTACCGGCGGGCACTGGCCGGAGAGACCGTGGTGACGATCGCGGAGACCCCCGGACGGCCCTTCCGGACCGCACGCGGGATGAAACGGATGGCACTCCCTCCCCAGGTGCTCTGGTCGATGATCACGGATCGCCCGCACTTCCCGGCGTTCATGCCCCATATCGTCGAAGGCGTGGTCATCCGTCGGATCGAAACGACGGTGCAGGCGTACCACTACCTCGACATCCCGCTCCCCTTCGTGGCGGACCGCCACTGGGTCGTCAACGCCACGACGAATGGAAAACTCTATAGGGATTCCGGACACCGGCTCTGGGAGGCGGTCTGGCGCCGCAATCCGATCGCCCCCCAGTTGATCGAAAAACTCCTCGAGGAGGGACGAATCACGCGGGTGACCCCGAAGCAGGTCGCAAAGGCCGTCCTCACCGCCGAAAACGAGGGAGGATGGCTCCTCGTCGCGCTCGAGGGAGGCAAAGAGACCCTCGTCGAATACATCTCCTACAGCGATCCGGGGGGGGACATCCCCCAGTCGTTGGCCCAGATGACCGCCAAGAAGTCGGTGCGCAAGCTGCTCGACGGCCTCGAGGCCTGGGGAAGAAAGAACTACGCGGCCCATTACGGCAACGGACACGATCCCGTCTATGCGCCCGACGGAACGATCCTTCCCTTCCTGAAGGAATGAGCGCTTCCCCTCTGCCACGGTACAACGTCTCTCGGCCGTGTCGTGCCGAAGAGATTGCTGAAGGAACGCGTGATGATCCCGCTGCGTGACAACATCCCCTCCCGGAGCTTTCCGGTCGTGAACGTGGCCCTGATCGTGGTCAACGTCATCGTTTTCTTCTACGAGGTCTCCCTCGGTCCTTCGCTCGATCGCTTCATCTTCACGTACGGCCTGGTGCCACGAAAGTTCTTTGCCGAACCGAGCCTCTCCCTGGAGCGCTGGATTCCGCTCTTCTCCTCGATCTTTCTGCACGGCGGATGGATGCATCTTGCGGGGAACATGCTCTACCTCTGGATCTTCGGGGACAACGTCGAGGATCGCATGGGGCCGGCGCGTTACCTCGTCTTCTATCTCCTCTGTGGGCTTGCGGCGGCCACGGCCCAGATGACGCTCAACAGTTCCTCGGTGGTCCCGATGGTGGGGGCCAGCGGGGCGATCGCAGGGGTGATGGGGGCCTACTTCCTCCTCTATCCCCACGCACGGGTGATCACGCTGATTCCGATCTTCTTCTTCATCGAGTTGATCGAGATCCCGGCCTTCTTCTTTCTCGGCTTCTGGATCGTCTTCCAGTTCTTTTCCGGGACGGCCTCGCTGGCGCTCTCCATGGAGCATGGGGTCGCCTGGTGGGCACACATCGGAGGCTTCGTGGCCGGTATGTTCCTCGTTCGTCCCTTCGTCAAACGACGCCCCCCCACAGGGCGCAGGACGATCCGGATCGGGCGCTACATCTCCTGACGGCGAATTTCCCGAAGGATATCGAGACCGCTTTCTTCCAGCTCGATCTCATCGGAACGCTCCCACAGATTCCCTCCTTTTCCCCTCATTCCCTCTCCCTTCATCTCGTTTCCATCTTTTTTTGAATTTCCGCCTAAAGTTTCTCCCGCCCCCTTACGATAAAGAGATCAAGAGCGAGCAAGGAACGGCCTGGCAGGCCTCAGGATAGAAAGGGAGCGACCATGTACATCGATTTTCTCAGAGAGATGATGGACGTCAAGGAACGGTTGAAGAGTTCGGAGGCCAGCCCCGATCTGCTGAAGCGGTATCAGACGCTGAAGTTCTACCACGTGGACAACTGCCTCAAATGCGGCGGGGATCTCGTCTTCCGCAAGCAGGTCAAACAGAAGGAGCACCGTCTCATCGAACGGGTCTCGTGCCCGAACTGCTCGATCACGATCGAACTGACGAACGCCACGATCAACTGAGGAAACTTGGAAAGAGGAGGCGATCGCCCTCGGAGATCGGCGGTCGCAGAGCGCTCCCCGTGGGGCCTGCCCCCTTCCACCGGGAGAGGGACACGATGGCTTCCAGGCTCAGGTAAGGTAGGTAAAGTCCGACAAAAGTCCAGCATCCACCGATATCGTGTGTGATGTCGGGGAAAAAGCGCCGCATGAGCGGCGCTTTTTCTATGCCGTTCCTTGCCCGGGCATGGTATGTCACCCGGGATCGGTCGAGATTCCCCCACCCGAGTGTCGCGTGTCTTTTCCCCGCTTGAGACTCGGCGGAATTCGGTGATCCGTGGGTCCCTACCGACAGGCAGCTCCCGCCAGACCACTCCCCCGCAGAACCCCCTCGCGAATCCATGCCTATCGGACGTCGAATTCCTCGACCGATCACGGATGCAGGTCCATGGGAGCCGGCGGCTGGGGACGCCGGCCAGGCCAGCATCGCCGAACTTCTCGACGGCTCACGGATGCAGGTCCATGGGGGCCGGCGGCGGTGGACGCCAGCCAGGCCAGCATCGTCGCACTTCTCGACGGCTCACGGATGGAAGCCAGTGGGGGCGTGGGGCGGACGGCGGTTCGTAGCGGGGAGCGGAAGCCGCAGGCAGGACTGGTTCTGCTTGACACCTCGTTGCGCGCTGCGCCTGCCTGGGCGTTTCGTTCAGGCAGGCGCAGGCAGGGGGCAGGCAGTGGGCAAGTGGGGTGGCGCAGTACGCCTTGAGCCTGCGTCTATCGACGGACCCGTACCCGCAGGGGAAGGATGCGGAGGGGAAGGAGGAGCAGGAGCGTGAGGAGGAGGAAGAAGAGGCCGGCCGGGTTCGAGGCTCCCGGCACGATGCCGCAGCGGCCCGGATCGGGAAGGGGAGCCTGCCGCTCGCAGTTCTCACCGGTCGTCACGCACTCGAGCGCACGGGCCGCATTGATCCGGCCGGCCGCCTGAACCTTCGTCCCCAGGGCGGAGATCGGGTCGGAGGTGTTCACCAGGATGTCGCGCACCTCCTTGGGGGTGAGGGCGGGATCGGCCAGGAGGAGGAGCGCTGCCACTCCGGCCACATGAGGGGACGCCATCGAGGTGCCGTCGAGTTCTCCATATTCCCCATCGGGGAAGGTGCTGTAGATTCCGACCCCGGGGGCGGCCACATCGACGGTGCGCACGCCATAGTTGGAGAAAGCGGCCAGGCGGTCGTTTGCATCCGTGGCGGCCACCGCGATGACATTGTTGTAGGGGTAGGCGGCGGGGTAGAAGGAGAGGCGGTCGTTGTTCGTTCGACTGTTGCCCGCCGCGGCCACGAAGACCATGCCGTTGTCCCGGGCGTACTTCACCGCGTTGGCCAGGGTCGTGGAGGCGCCGGTCCCCCCCCAACTGTTGTTCGAGACGCGCGCGCCATTGTCCACCGCATAGACGATCGCCTGTGCGGCATCGAAGTCGCTCCCGCCCGATCCAGAGATGAACTTCACCCGCATGATCCGGACCTCCCAGAGGACCCCGGTGATTCCGATGCCGTTGTTCCCCACCGCCCCGATCGTTCCGGAGACGTGGGTGCCGTGGAAATCGTCCCCCGCGCTCGTATAGGGGATCGGGGTGTCCTCCGCGAAGTTGTAGCCCACGACATCGTCGATATAGCCGTTGCCGTCGTCATCGATGCCGTTGAGGTCTTCGTCGTCGAAGATCCCGTTGCCGTTGAGATCCTCGGCGGCGTTGATCCAGTTGTTCCCTGCCAGGTCAGGGTGCGTGAAGTCCCCGCCCGAGTCGATGACCGCCACGACGATCTCCCCCCCGGAAACGACCTCCCACGCTGCCTCCATCCCGATCTTCTCCAGGCCGTAGAGGCGGTCGAAATCGGGATCGTTCGGGACGACCGTCGGATGCCGGATGTGGTTCGGCTCCGCGAATGCCACGCCCCGATCGAGGAGCGCGAGGACGATCTCGTCCACCGATCGCTCGCTTTCGATCGCGAGACGCTCTACCCTCAGCGCCGGAATCCGTTCGAGCGTTCTCAGGCCAAGTGAGGTCTTGATCGAACGAATCGCCCCACGGGTGAGAGAACCGAAGTTCACGAGGACCTCACCCGGCACATACTCCGAATGATCGGGCTCATGGAGGGTGTTGGGCCGCCCCTCCGTCCCCCCGTAGGCCCCTCCGAAGAGGAGGAAGGCGCAGAGGGTGAAGACCAAAGTCGCAACGCGTAGAAAGATCGAACGGTTCATCACATTTTCCCCCATGCCGCAGCGGCGTTGCATCCCATGAACGCAGCAACGACAAAAAAATGAAGCATCGTTTCGAGAGATCGAGATGGGGGAAGAGGAAGCATCTCCCATGCCACTCTCCCAGCCTTGTACAGATTTCCCCTCTTTTCTGGAGAAGTCGCCGAATTTCCGAAGGATCACCTTCGGTTTCCCCTCATGGAGCTTGATCCCTCTCCCTTTCACCGGCGTTCGAACCGTCAAAACGATGACATTGCCGTCACGATTGCGCCCCTGCATCCGGAACAGGGGAAGGGGGCTTTGCCACGATACGGCTCCCAGAATTCCACTTTGCCGACGTGCGCCCGAAGCGGCAGATTGCATGGCAAGATCTCCGGAATCGGAGTATAATGGGGAGGCGCATGATCGCCCGATGGGACGGAAACGAACAAGAGTGGGGAAAGGGATACGAGATGGAGATCCTTTCGATCGAGTGGCCGCGGCTGAACGAGTGGATCCTGATGGGCGTGATCGTCCTGATCGTCTATGGGATCAGCAGGTTTCCGGGAATCAGTGGAGATCTGGGGAAAGCGATCCACGAATTCAAGCGGAAGAACCGGCGGGAGGGAAAGAGGGAGCGTTAGCGTTCAGAATTGTTCCTTCGGACCTCCGATGACCTGCATCCGGTAGCGGCTGAAGCCTTTCTTCGGTTTCTGGAAGACGACCATGCAGTAGATGCCGAAGGAAGGGGGAAGATCGGTGTTGATCTCCGCTTCTCCCTTTGCCTGATTGATGTGCTGGCGGATCCTCTCCATGTCCCACGTTTCGAGTTCCTCCGTGGTGAAGAGGTTGCCGCAGTAAGCGGACTGCTGGGCCACGGGATTTTCGTGGGGATCGAGGAGTTCCCCCCGTACCCGGATTTCACTCATCGGTTCGGGCCACCCGTTGACGGCCACCCCCCGAAGGATCACGAGTTCGCCAACCTTCCGATTCTGGACGATGTCGTAGGAGAGATCGCGGATCTCGAATTTGCCGTATCGGGCGCGGACCGTCCGGACGCCGAAGATCATCCCTCCGGAGAAGAGGAGGGTGAGGAGGAGGAGGAGGAGCCAATCGAGGGGGCGGCGCACCGGTTTCATCGAAGCGGCGCGGCCGTAGTCCCTGCGGCGGCGGGCCTTCTTTGCGGATCGCGGGGGGGGGGAAACCTGACGGATCGGTAAGATCTTCCCGGAAGAGAGACGGACCTGCCGGTCGGATGAGGGCCTTGCGCCCCCCCCCCCTTCCCGCTCCTGGCGAAGCCTTTCGAGCTTCGCCTTCATCTCCGGCGTGATCTGGTTTGCTGCCAGGGTGGCGGCATCCTCGGAGAAGAGGTCTTCGCCCTCCTCGAAGGTCTCCTCCTCCACGGGAAGATCGACGGAGAAGGGGGGAGGGCCTGCCGCACGAGCCTGGAGATCTTCCCCCACAGGGGGAGAGACAGGACGTTTCACCTCTCCGGAAGGCCTGGTGGGGGATGCGGCCGGGGCCTCGGCAGGGATTCGGGGTTCGGAAGGGGGGCGGGGTTGTGGCGGCGTCGCGGATGCGGCGGAGGGGTCCGGCCTGCGCACCCGGAAGATGTGGGAACACTTGTAGCACTTCGCCTGGATGCCACGGGGGGAGATCTTCTCGTCGGGAATGTTGAAGGCGGTCTCACAGTGGGGACATTTGATGATCATGCAACTCGCCCTGCCTCATCTTGGGAAGGGGGAAGGGGCAACAAAGCTCCCCGGTTTCCCCTTCGGTCATACCTCCGACAAGGAGAAGATCAACGTGGTCCCCCCCAGCACGATTTCGTCGTTGTGCTGGAGGATGGCGATCTCCTTCTTCGTGCCATTGATGAAACAGCCGTTGACGCTCCGATTGTCCTTGAGGACATACTGTCCGTTTTCCAGCTCGATCGTGGCATGCTTTCGGGAGACTTCGGGATCGTTGACCTGGATGTCGTTCTTCGTGTTACGCCCGATGGAGATGTGGTCTTCCGTGATGACGAAACGTTTGCCCGCATCGGGTCCTTTGCTGATGAAGAGGGTTGCGCGCAGTTGTTTGTGTCCCCCCGGGGCCTCATCGATGGGAAGGGCCACTTCATCGGCGGGGGAGAGTTCGTTGACTTCCACGCCGAGTCCCCGTTCGTCGAGGTCACTGCTCGCCACGGTGGAGGAGAAATCGATCTTCTCTTCCTCCCCCTCCTCGAGTGCGGCGATCACGTCCCCCTCTTCTCCCCCCTCTTCGGCGCTCACGAACTCCTCGAAGAAGATGTCGTCACTCGACTCCTCCCCCTTCCGAGCCCACGGTTCTTCACCGGCGGGTCGCTCCCCGGTGGCCTCCATCTCCTCGGAGGTTTCGAAGGGTTCTTCCTCGGCGGGACCGATCGCTGGGTGCTCTTCGACTTCCGCAACGGGGGGGGCAACGGCCTCGAGGTCGAGTGCTTCGCCGTAGGCCTCCTCGAAGAGACGCTGGAGCGTCGTTTCACCCTCTTCGAGAACCCGCTTCTCTTCTTCTTCCGCTTCCACCGATTTCTTGAGAGGAGCTTCTTCAGCGGCGAATTCTTCCTCGGTGACCTCTTCGATCATCCGTCGGAACTTGAGTTCCTCGAGTTGCTCTCCGAGGGTGGTCAAACGCTGTTCGATCTCGTTTCGTCGTCGTGCGAGCGAGCGGGCTTCATCGAGGAGAAGAGGGCGATGTTCCGCCAGGCGCTTCATGACGCCGGAAAGCCGCTCCTCGTACTCCCGCTTGACCTTCCGGTAGATCTTTTCCTTCGTCTTGTCCTTGTTCTCTTCGATCTTGTCGAGTCTTCGGACGACAGCCCGTTTTTCCTCGAGGATCTCTTCGAAGGCTTTGCGATCGAATCCCTCGGAGGGTCGAGGGGTTTCTGCCGCCACTTCCCGTTCCTTCAGACCTTGCTGTTCCATCTTTTGCGCCTGTCCCTTTTCCCGATGAAGGAGAAGAAGGACTCTCCCTCATTTTCACCGTGGTTTCCAGCAGGAGAGCCGTTCCCGTCCCGCGATCTCCACGATCTCGAGGAATCGCCGGGGGGGGAATCGAGCCTTTCCTCGTCCTGGCTTGCGCGGACCACCCCCCCTTCGGGCTGGTCCGAACCCTCGGAGTAACGCTCGGGCAGGCTCTTACCCGGCAAGAGCAAGACTCCGTCGTCGTGACAATCCTACGGCTTCATTCCAACCGTAGATTATTCGAAACGGAAAGAGTTGTCAATAGGTGAACGGCGTCGGGTCCCGAAAGGAATCGGGCGAGGGGGAGGGCGGATTCCCGGTGGAATGCTCCGATCGTTCCGCTCCAGGCGAAAGCGTCTTCAACCGTTCGTAGATCTTGACCCGGTCGAGATCGAGAACGATCCGGAAATGGGTGGGATCTCGCTGCATCCATCCCTTTTCGATCGGAAATCCCTCTGCGTCGTGATCGAGGTATTTGCGGTCCTCGGCACCGATGCGCGTGACGAAGACGTAGCGGATTCCGGCGGCCGCGAGGTTGTCGAGCCAGGCGTGGTAATCCGCTTCCCGACGGGTATACGCCGGTTTGGGGTGAGGGGGGGGCTGGTAGCCCGGTGTCCTGCGCGCCGCCCGGTCGAAATCGTGAAACCGCCAGGAGCGGTGCCGGTTGATGTTGATGTAGAACACCTCGTTTTCGAGCCGCCGGCCAAAGAGGGGATAGGGAAGATTGTTGCCCGCATACGCGATCCGTTCCCCGGAGAGATGGCGGTCGATCCACCGCCATCCGAGCGTGAGATCCCGTTCGTAGGGCCAGAGCCGGCGTGCAACGGCCACGGTCCCCGCAGTGACGTGACCCAGACGCAGGGGGAGTTGCGCGAGCGCACAGAGCCCGAGAAAGAGGAGCGCACCGGCCAGGAGACGATGCCCCGAGGTGGCGATCCGTCGAACGGCAAACCCGCCTCCCACGGCGATGAGGAAGAGGACGCCCATCAATCCCAACGCCTCCCGACGGAGCAGCGGAGGGGCAACGACGGGGTAACCGGAAAAGTGCAGGGGAGCAAGACGCCCGAAGAGATGGAAGAGGAGCCAAAGGCCAAGGAAGAGATCGAGCCATCGTCTCCCTCTTTCCCCAAACCCCCTTTCGAGCGCTCCCAGACCCAGCCACCCGAAACCGAGTGCCCCAATCAGGAAACGATACTGGCTGTTGTAGGGAACGACGTTCCAGAAGAGGAGCCAGAGGGAAAGCGTAACGAAGAGGGGAGACCACCACGCCCCCAAACGACCGCGTACCCCCTCGATCATGGGGAAGAGCAGCGCGGCGAGGTAGAGGGGGAAGAGCTTGACCCCTGTCGCGGAAAGGGCGATCGGCGGAAAATAGCGAACGCCTGGGGCATGAAAGATGTACCCGAGCATCGCCTCCCGCGAAAAGGCACCGGGAAAGATCGTCTTCCCGAGCAGCGTCACCGCCATCGGATAGACGGGGTTGCCCGTCAGGAAGAAGTTGCGCAGATAGAAAAACCCGCCAGTGAGAAGCATTCCGCAGAGGAGGGGAACGAGCCCCCTCCCGAAGGAATCGGGAAGCCTCCGAATCTTCCAGCAGGCCAGAAGAAGGAGGGGAAACCCGAAAGGGAGCCCCACGACCTTCGTGCCGATCGCAAGTCCCAGCGCCAGTCCCACGAGGAAACGCCGGGGGGCGGGAAAGGGCTCCTCCCCCACCGGCAGGAGAAGAAAGGCGGCATGAAGGAAGGCTCCCAGGATGAGATCCACGTACGCATTGCCACTCTCCTCGAAGACGATCGGTGTCACGGAGAAGAAGAGTACCGGCCACAGCGCAGCCCGCGCGGAACCGCTCCGTGCGCGGCCGATCGCAAAGAGCGCTGCCATCGAGAGGACGAGGAAGGGAAACTGCCCCACCTTGGCCAGGAGATCGTGGTGGAAGGGGAGCATCAGCCAGAGGAAGAAGAGGGAACCGTTGGCCGGAGCGTAGGCCGATGCCTCGGCGCCGAAGGGGGTCGGAACGAGCACGAGCCTCCCCTCCTGGAGCCATTTCGCCGCAAAGGTGAGATGGTAGCTGATCGCGTCGAACGCGGTCGGCGGGGCAAAGAGCGCCACGGCGAGGTTCACCGCGTGCAGCACGGCCGCCCCCGCCAGGAGGAGATGGAGGATCCGATCCTCCCTGCCATCCCTTCCCCGCTTCTCCCGAAGCCCTCGAGGAGGAACGGATCTCTCCCTCCGCCATCCCCCGATCGTACCCACGGCCAGCAGGAGGATCCACCCCGCAAGGAGGACCGTGGCATAACGATACCCTCCGAGCATCCCCAACGCGATGCCGATCAGGACGACGAGGGAGGCGCCGATCACGAAAGCCGCGACGAAACGCTCGAGATGCCCCTCGACGCCGGAATACCGGGAGAGGATCGCCGAGACCCCGCAAAGGGGAAAGGCCAGGAGGAAGAAGCGCACCCCCTCCACGAACGACGCGCCGCAAAGGAGGAGGAGTACCGATACACCCAGCAGAAAAACGGCGATCAGGCGCATTTCGGGGATGCAGGATCCGCAAAGAGGAGCGCACGCACCGGAGATGCCTCCACCCCCTCGAACCGGAGGGGAAAGCCGTGGAAGAGGTAATCACCCGGGGGAACACGCCACAGGTCGAGGCAGACATAGACCGGAATGTTCCACCGCGCAAGGATCCTGTGCGCGGGAAAGTCACCGCTGCCGTCCGGATCGAGACTGTAGTAGTCGAACCCCACCGAGCGGGGGTTGCGACTGGCCAGATAAAGGGCCGCCTCCCGGGAGAGCGTCGTATATTCCCCATTCCAGCTCGGCTGATGGAGCAGGGCCGCGTTGTCCGTCCGCAGCAGGATATGCCTTCCTTCGGGCAGGTCGAGTGCGTTGACGTCTGGCGCGCCGATCTCCTTGCGGCCAAGCAACGAACAGACCCGCGCCGGTCCGTAGAAGGCTTCCAGGGGAAGTTCCCCGATCGTCGCCCCCCCCGTGAGGAAGTGCGCAGGCGCATCGACATGGGTCCCCACGTGACACCCGAGCGCCATGTAGGAAGTGGTCAAGGGATCGCCGACCCGAAGGTCGCTCACCCGGGCGATCACCGGAGGGGAATCCCCCGGATAGACGAGGGTCTCTGGTCCCAATGGAAGTGTGAGATCGAAGAGAACACCATTCCTCCCTTGCAACGCAACACCCTCCCAACTTCGAAGAACGACGACAGGTGTCCGAAGACCGCTGCATTCTAGCCGATCGGGAGGGAGAGTGCAAATCTCAAGGTAGGGGCCCCCCGGATCGAGGGCGGTGTCTCGATGGGGGGGCTCGAGGTCGGGGAGGTTCGGAGCCACGGTGATCTTGACTTTGCCCTTCCCCTCCGTTACGGTAGGGCCGGAATCTTCCTCGTGCCCGGCGAGGCCCTGCAAGGGGATGGCGTGAGGAAGCAGGCTTACCAGAGGAGAGACCTTGTTCGAATCGGGAGACGAGGGATGCTCGATATCAAAAGGATTCGTTCCGCCCCGGAGGAGATGACGCGGCGTCTACAGCGACGCGATCGCTCCCTCTCCTTCGAGCGGGTGCTCGAACTCGACCGCAGGCGCCGGGAACTCGCGACGCAGGAGGATGAACTGCGCGGGAAGCGCAACCAGCTCTCGAACGCCTTTGCCAAAGACGCAACCGACGAGGAAAGAGGCCGCATCCGCCAAGAGATGAAGTCGGTGAACGAGGCGATCAAGGCCCTGGAGCAGGAGCGCAAGACCGTGGAGGAGGAGGAGGAGGCACTCCTGGCTACGATCCCGAATCTTCCCCACCCCTCCGTACCGGAGGGAGAGGACGAACGCGCCAACGTCTGTGTCCGGACATGGGGAGCCCCTCCCCGCTTCGATTTCACGCCGAAGGCCCATTGGGATCTCGGGGAGGCGCTCGGGATCCTCGACTTCGAACGGGCCGCGAAGATGTCCGGGGCCCGCTTCGCCGTCTACCGCGGCCTCGGTGCCAGGCTCGAACGCGCGCTCATCTCCTTCATGCTCGACCTCCAGACGAAGGAGCACGGCTACGAAGAGATGCTCCCCCCCCTCCTCGTGACGCGCGAGACGATGTTCGGCACGGGGCAGTTGCCCAAGTTCGAGGAGGATCTCTTCAAGACGACCGACGGGCGCTATCTCATCCCGACCGCGGAAGTTCCCCTCACGAACTTCTTCCGCGAAGAGATCATCGACGAAGACCTCCTCCCCTGTGCGTTCACCGCCTATACCCCCTGCTTCCGAGCGGAGGCGGGCTCGTATGGGAGGGACGTGCGGGGGCTCATCCGCCAGCACCAGTTCAACAAGGTGGAACTCGTGCGGATCTCCCATCCCGACACCTCCTACGAGGAGCTGGAGCGGATGACGCGCCACGCCGAGACGGTCTTGCAACGTCTCGGGCTCCCCTACCGCGTCGTGGTCCTCTCCACCGGGGATCTGGGCTTCTCCGCGGCCAAGACCTACGACCTCGAGGTCTATCTCCCCGCCTCGGGGGAGTACCGGGAGATCTCCTCCTGTTCGAACTGTGAGGACTTCCAGGCGCGCCGGGCGAACATCCGCTTCCGCAAGCGGGGGCGGAAAGGTACCGCCTTCGTCCATACGCTCAACGGCTCCGGGCTCGCCGTGGGACGGACGTTCGTGGCGATCCTCGAAAATGGACAACGGGAGGACGGCTCTGTCGTGATCCCAGAGGCGCTGCGCCCCTACCTCGACGGCCTCGAGGTGATCGAACCGCCAGAATGACGGAACCTTCCCCCCCCCCGCTCCCTTTTCCTCCCCTCGACACCTCCGTTTCACCCGGGAGAGAACTTCCCCAGGAGATCCGGGCCGTACACCGATTTTTTTTGAACCTCACCCCAGGGGCTGTGTCTATTGAGAACCAGAAGGAACGGTAACCGAACGAGGAGGAAAGGAGACGAAGGATGCAGCCCACGCTTTTCCGGAATGGACGTGTGAGATGGCATACCCTTCTTCTCCTCGCGCTCTTCCTGATCCCCCTTGCGGGGTGCGCCGAAGAGTTCGAGGAGAAAGGGGAGGGGGGGAAAACTTTCCTCGCCTCGAAACACAAGGAGCCGGAGCGCAACATCATCAATGACTCGAAGAACCGGGACCTCCAGACCTACGACGACATTCAGGATCCATGGGGTTCCCCCCCCGAATCTCCGAAAGCCCCAGCGCCACCTCCACCCCCGGCCCGCAAACGGAGCAAACCGCTGGACGGTGGAGTGGTCGGCGGGGTGATCGGCGGGGTCATGCCCGCTTCGGAGGAGAAAGCCCAGGCGTTCGGTAACGTCCTGGGTGGCGTCAAGGGTGGCGCCGGCACCCTCGCCCAACCGGCGAAGCTGACGGCCAGAAGGAAAACCGCTCCGCCTCCTGCGACGCCCTCGCTCGCCAAGGACGCCTACTACGAGAACACCTACCAGGGGGGACGCGGGAGCAAGGAGCGAATCGAGAAGCTCATCAACTCCGGGGTGACCGTGGACGGCCGTCAGATCCGTCTCGAAGCCTTCACCCACGACTACACCCAGAACTTCCCGATCCCCATCGACCGGGCGATATCGCTCTCCGCCGGCCTCGAACGCACCCGGATCCTCACCGACGGGGGGAAGACCTACCTCCAGATCGGTCTCCAGTCGATCGCGAGCGAAACCCCGAGGCGCCCGCCGCTCAACATCGCCCTCGTCCTCGACGTCAGCGGTTCGATGGCCAGCGAAGGGAAGATCGAAGCGGCGAGGGCCGCGGCCCGTTCGATGCTCGATCATCTCACCCCGGAGGACACGGTCTCGATCATCACCTACAGCGATAGCGCCCGGACCTTCCTTCCCCCCACCCACATCGACGACCGGAACCGCCACGTGATGAAGGCACGAATCAACCAGATCCGTACCGGAGGGGGAACGAACATCTATGGCGGCCTCACCCTCGGCTACGAGGCGGTCATGAACAACTTCACGGAAGCGGGGGTGAACCTCGTCATCCTCCTCTCCGATGGTCTCGTGACCGTGGGAAGGAAGGATCCTCAGAGTTTCCGGCGGCTGGCGGATCGTTACTTCCAGAAGGAGGTCCAGACGACCACGATCGGGGTGGGGATCCAATTCGACGACACCCTCATGATGGACCTGGCCAAGGCGGGGAAGGGGAACTACCACTTCGTCAAGGACAGCGCCTCCGTCGAGGAGATCTTCCGCACGGAACTCGAGGACCTGAAACACCTCGTGGCCCGGGCGGTCAAGGTGCGCGTCGTCTTCCCCGAGGAGATCCGATTGACCAAGGTTTTCGGCTCCCGCCAGCTCGCCCAGGCAGAGGTCAAGAAGGTCCGCGCCGAGGAGCAACGCATCGATGAACGGGTCTACGAGGAACTCGGTATCGTCAAGGACCGAGAGAAGGATGAACCCGGCACGAAGATCTTCATCCCCCACTTCTTCCTGAACGATTCCCACGTCATCATGATGGAGGTGGAAGTCCCCCCCGGCATGGCCGGCAAGGATCGCCTCGTCGCGGAGGTCTTCCTCAAGTACAAGGATCTCGTCTTCCACAAGAACGAGGAGCGTTCCGCCCGCGTGGCGATCCACTACACGAACGACCGCAAGGCGATGATCGCCTCGATCGACCGGGGTGTCAAGAAGAACCTCCTCGGCTTCGAGACGGGGGAGGTGCTGTTGCGCGCCGCAGACGCCATCGCCCAGAGGCACCTCACCGACGCGATCCGGATGATCGATGAGCGGATGGTCGTCGTCGGCGTGGCGGCCAAGGAGTGGCAGGACGAGGAACTCGAACGGGATGGCCAGCTCCTGGCCCGTTACCGGGACGTGCTGGCCAGTCTCACCCGCGACCAGCTCGCCCGGGCCGATCTGGGGCGCTACATCGAGAAGTCCCTCACCTTTGCCGGGTACCAGCGGAGTCAATGATCGATGGGGTTGCGCAGCCTGCTTTGCCTGTTCCTCCTCGTCCTCCTCGTCTCGCCGGCGCGCGGGGAAGCGCCCCGTTTCGAGGAGGTCGGAGGGGGGGCGATCGTGATCGAGGATCTTCCCCGTCTCACCTTTCCTGTGGCGCCGGATCGGGTGAACCGGCTCCTCATCGAGGGGACGATCCGTTGCCTCGATGGGCGGGGGCTTCCCCTCGACGACGGACGGGTCTTCGATCTCCTCTCCACCCTCGATCGGGGAAAGCCGCTCTTTTCCTTCGATCCTCCCCTCCCTGCGCCGGAGGTGGTGGGACCCCACCGCTACCGTCTCACGATTCCGGCCGGGTTTCCGGCCCGACGACTCACGCTCCGGATCGACTATCCAGCCCTCGTGCAGGATCGCGTCGTCGCAACGGGTTTCCGGCCGATCTCCGAGGTGAAGGAATGCATCGCCAGAGGGATGCGGCTTTCCTATCGCCTCGAGGCCGAACGCCCCCCCGCCACGCCCTTCCCATGGCTCGGCGTCGGGCTCCCTGCAGCGCTCCTCCTCCTCGGCACGGGATGGATCATCCGGCGACGCCGGCAACTTGGGAGAGATCCCGATATCGCCGCGATCCTCGAGCGGATCCGACGCAAGGAGAAGGCCCTCCTTGCCCTGATTCCCCCTGGAGACGCGAGTTTCCGGGGAGTCCGGGAGCAGGTGCCCCGCCTGCGGGCCGCTTCCCTCACCCTCGCCTCGGAACTCCGTAGCCTCCGGCGCCGCATCGAGGCGATCGACGCCCTTTCGCTCGATCGCACGATCGAGACTCTCGAGAAGGAACGGACCGCCGCCGGCCCTTCCCCCCTGGGCGACGACCTCGACCACACGATCGCCGAAAAGAAGAAGCTGCGCGCAAGCCTTCGGGACAACGAGGCGCTCGCCCGAAAACTCTGGCTGCGTCTCGAACGCACCGAGACGGTCCTCGAGACGCTGCGCCTCGAGGTTCCGCGGATGAAGGAGGAATCGAGCGCCCTCGACGATGCCTTCCGCAGCCTCGACGAAGAGGTCTCCCTCCTCGACGAAACCCTCGGGGAAGTCAAGCGGCTCACGGCATGAGCCTCCCTTCTCCCCGGCGGGACTTCCACCCCCGAACGTTCCGTGACACCCGAGGGGTGATTCCTCTCAGAAAGCTGAGGGGTTCCCTTCAAGAAGTCCAGGAAATCCTTCCCCCTCTACACCGGAAACCCTCCGTTTTCCCGACATTTTCCGGTTTGGCTCCCTTTTTGCTTTCTTTTCATGATGGCAGCGCGCTCCGCGAGATCGGATCAAAAGGGAGCCGATGCGCCGGGCCACGAAAGGTGGCAGTACTTTGCGCCGGCTCCGTGTCATGCTTTCGAGATGGAGGAACGACGTGATGCGAAGGAATGAAATCGAGCCAAAGGATTTCCTCTGGATGTTGCTGGGAAGCCTGATCGTGCTCCTCTTCCTGAGCGACTGCGGGCGGGAGAAGGGCGAACAACCGCAGGAGCGCCAGGAGGGGCAGACGGAGTTCATCTCTGCTGCGGGTGGAGACTCCGGCACACGCGATCAGCCGACCGCTGGGGCGGAAGATGCCGAGGAAGGGGGCGACGACGCCCAACGCGAGATCGAGGAGGCGGACCTCGTCCGGATCGAGGGGGACACGCTCTATGCGCTCAACCCCTACCGGGGCCTCTTCGTCATCGATGTCACGAATCCAGACACCCCCACGATGCTCGGGAGGGCGCGGATCTACGGCGTTCCCGTGGAGATGTACTTCCGGGACGCATTCGCCTATGTCGTGGTGAGCGACTACATCTCCTACGGAGGGCCGGAGGTGGCCATCGATGCGGCCGAATTTTCCCCCTTCCAGGGGAGCGAGATCGTGATCGTCGATCTTGCCGACCGGCGGAATCCCGGGATCGTGGGCCGCATCGCAGTCGAGGGGTATATCAGTGACTCCCGGATCGTCGGTGACATCCTCTACGTGGTGACGAATACGTGGCAGTGTCCGGCGTGTAGCGATATTCCCGGAGAGATCTCCGATAGCGGTCCCTACACCGCGGTTCTCTCCTACGAGATCACGGGGGAGGGAACGCTGCGTCCCGTGGACACCCTCGAATTCCCCGGAAACGCTTTCCAGATCCACGTGACGAGCGAGGCGATCTTCGTGGCGGCGACCGACTGGGAGGCAGAGGAGGATACGGGGGTTCAGACCCTGTTGAGCTATGTCGATATCTCCGATCCCCGGGGCACGATCGCGCTACGCGATACGGTCACGGTGCCGGGGTACGTCACGGACCGTTTCAAGCTCGATGCCTATGGGGAGACCTTCCGGATCGTGACGCACAGTTGGGAAGGGGGGGGAATCAGCCGGCTCCACGTTCTCGATATCCACGACCCCGACCGGATCGAGCCCCTCTCGGATCTTACGCTGGGGGAGGGGGAGCAGCTCTTCGCAACCCGTTTCGACGGTCCTCGCGCCTATCTCGTCACCTACTACCGGGTCGATCCCCTCTTCGTGATCGACCTCTCCGAGCCGAGCGCACCGCAGATTGCGGGTGAACTCGAGGTTCCGGGGTGGTCGGTCCATATCGAACCGCGGGGGGATCGGCTCATCGCCCTTGGCGTCGATGATACGGATGGCCGCCGGGTCTCCGTCTCCCTCTTCGACGTGGCCGACCCCGCTGCGCCGGCCTTGCTCTCCCGCGTCACCTTCGGGGAGGGATATTCGAGTTCCTCCGCCTTCAACGACGTGAAGGCCTTTCGCGTCGTCGATGAGATGGGGCTCATCCTCCTTCCCTACTCGGCCTACACCTTCGAGGAAGGGGAAACGGGCGAGGGAGAGGAAGGCCGGGAGAAGTTCACGAACGGCCTGCAACTCATCGACTTCACGAAAGAGGCGCTCGTGGCTCGAGGGCACGTCGAACAGACCGGTGAGATCCAGCGGGCGTTCCCCCACGAGGGGCGTCTCATCTCCCTCTCGCCGGAGGAACTCCTCGTCATCGACCCGACGGACCGCGATCATCCGGTCGTGACGGAGGAGATGGAACTCGTTCGCAACGTGGAGGACTTCGCCGTCGTGGCCGGAAGCGGGGTCGAGATCGCAACGAAGCAGGATTACACCGAGGGCGCTCGCGTGATCGTCGTTCCGGCCGATGATCCTGATCTGGGGGAACCGATCGGCGAACTCGGGATCGATACGGTGGGCAACCGCGTCTTCACGAATGGCGATTTCCTCTACGTCGTGGGGCACCTGACCGACACCTGGGCGTCCAAGGTGAACGTGATCGATCTCTCTAGCCCCGAGGCCCCGGCGCTTCGCGGCAGCTTCCTCCTTCCTGACGACGTGCAACTCGGTTACGGGTACAACTACTGGTACGGCACCGGTGACGATGTCGTCCAGATCGACGGACGCTTCCTCGCTTTCCGTTCCGATCAGGGTTTCTACGGCGTCGAACCGGAAGAGGGGGAGAGTGTCCCTGGCTCGGAAGGGGGCGGCGGTGAAGTCGAACCCGACCGGGCGCGACAGGAGGACGAGCCGGTCGGCGAGGGGGAGGGCACGGGAACGGATGAACCCCGCAACGCCCGTGTCTATCTCCTCGACCTTGGGGATCCCGATGCACCGGAAGCCTTCCTCACCGTGGAGATCCCCGAGCAGACCGCCCTCTTCGGCCTTCATGCGACCGATCACCTCCTCTACTTCACGACGGCACAGTGGGTCGATACCGATACGCAGGGGCGTCCGCTGGTCCGCTACTTTCTCAACCGTCTCGACCTCTCCGATCCGCAGCGTCCGGCGCTGATGACCCCGGTGAACATTCCCGGTCACGCGATCTCGATCTCGCGAGACGGCCGGACCCTCTACACGCTCGACTACCGCTGGACCGGAACGGGGTACGAGACGCTCAACTCACTCAACGCCCTGCATCTCGAAGAAGAGCGGGCCGTTCTCCTCGGCTTCCTCGACTTCGAGAATCCGGTGGGCCATGTCGAGGTGGCGGGGGGCTACGCCTACCTCTCGACGACCTCGGGCTATGCCTGTGAAGGGGAGGTCGCCGTCGGTGCGGAACCGGCGGAGGCTGTGGCACGGCAGGACGAGGAATGCCAGCCCAGGCTCTATCTTCACACCGTGGCGCTGGGTGACCCGGAGCATCTCGAGGAGACCTCTCGGCTCACGATCTCAGGGTGGGGTTCCCTCCTTGCCGTCGAACAGGGCCGGCTCTTCGTCTCCCTGGGTTGGGATGGGGGGCTGCTCGTCTATGATGCTTCCACCACGCCGGCCACCCCCACCTTCCGTGACTTCTTCCGCACGCAGGGATGGGTCACCCACATCGTCGTCCACGAGAGACATGCCTACCTCCCCAGTGGGCTCTACGGCGTCCAGATCCTCGATCTCTGATCCCGACGTCTCCCCTCCCTTTCGCTCGCCTCTTCCCGCCGGGGCGCGAATTTGCCGTAACGGCGGCCTTGCGCCTCGGTGTTCCCCTCCTTTGGGGTGTTTCTGCCCCATCTTGCCATCCCGGTTCTCGAAGGTAGAGATCTTCCATCGAAGGGACTTCGAACGTATCTTTGGACCAGCAGAGAAACGCAGGTGCAATTTTGCTAAAGTTCCTCTCCTCCCCCTCCGATAAGGAATGCAAATAGAGGCGACGTTACAGAATCGAACGCCACGGGGTGAACACCAGGAGGGAAGCACGATCATCGGAAGGATCGGATTCACCACTTCCGGGAGGCGGTCTCGATTCGGGTCGGCCTTCGGCTCGAAGGTCGAAGCCGCCGGTTGCAGACCTCAACCCTTTTGCGTATGAGAGGGAGATCGAAGCGATGACGAACCACGATGTTTTGACCGTGAGAGACGTTGCGGAATACCTGAAGATCGACAAGCGGACCGTCTACAAGCTGGCCAAGGAGGGGAAGATCCCTTGCTCGAAGATCGGGCGGCAGTGGCGCTTCAGCCGGAAACAGATCATGGAGTTGATCTCCCGGCCGACCACGATCAACTGAGGGGAGGAAGACTCAATACGCCCCAATTCCCTGCACCTTTCCCCCCTCCCCCTTCGGGAGAGCGTGTGCTTGGTCACTCTGATTGCTCCTCCGGGACGCTCACCGCCTGAGATGAGGCATACGACGCACCGTTCAGGTGCCGTAGGCCTCGAGGAATTCCGCCTTGAAAGCGGGAAAGCGTCCCGCCTCGATCGCCTCGCGGGCCATCCGGGTGAGTTCCTGGTAGAAGGTGATGTTGTGGATCGAGGCAAGGATCGCGCTCAGGATCTCGTTCGAGGTGTAGAGGTGATGGAGGTAGGCGCGGGTGAAGTTGCGGCAGGTGTAGCAGGGACAGTTCGGCTCCACGGGGAAGAGGTCGCGGCGGAAGCGGCGTCGCGTGAGACGGATGCGCCCCCGCCGGGTAAAGAGCGTCGCACTCCGGGCGTAACGGGTGGGGATCACGCAGTCGAACATGTCGATCCCCCGTTCGATCGCCATCAGGATATCCTCGGGAAGCCCCACCCCCATGAGGTAACGGGGCGCCTCCTCGGGAAGATGGGGCTCGGTCATCTCGATGGCGGCCTTCATCTCCTCATGCCCTTCCCCCACGCTCACCCCACCGATCGCGTAACCGGGGAACCCGATTCCGGTGAGCCCCTCGGCGCACGACCTTCGCAGATCGGCGAAGGTGCTCCCCTGCACGATGCCGAAGAGCGCCTGATCCTCCCGGCGGTGGGCCTCCTTCGAGCGTTTCGCCCAGCGCAGCGTCCGCTCGATCGATCGGGCGGCCACGTCGTACTTGCACGGATAGGGAAGACACTCGTCGAAGGCCATGATGATGTCGGCGCCGAGGGCATTCTGGATCTCGATCGAACGTTCCGGGGTCAGGAGGATCTTCTCCCCGTTCACCTCGTGACGGAAGGTGACCCCCTCCTCCGTGATCTGCTGTTTGGGGAGGGAGAAGACCTGGAAGCCGCCGCTGTCGGTCAGGATCGAACGGTTCCACCCCATGAAACGATGGAGTCCCTGGAATTTCTCGATCAATCTGGTGCCCGGCTTGAGGAAGAGGTGATAGGTGTTGGCCAGGACGATCGTGGCACCGGTCTCCGCGACGTCGCGAGGGGTGATCGCTTTGAGGGCCGCATGGGTGCCTACCGGCATGAAGACAGGGGTCTCCGTGACGCCATGGGGCGTTTCGAGGATCCCCTTTCGGGCACGGCTCCTGGGATCTCTGGCAACGATCTCGAACTTCATCGGATTCATCCGTTCCGTTTGCGCAGGACACGCTTTTCACCCACCCGCATCGTGAGGCGGATGGCATCGTAGTACTCGAGGAGGGGAATCGCATACTTCCGGGAGAGGTTTCCCAGGCTCTTGAACTCCGTGGGGGTGATCCCGCCATGGGTTTCGAGGAAGGCGACGAGACGCGCGGTGAGTTCATCGAGTGCGCGCTTGTCGAAGAGGAGCGTATCGCTGACGCGCACGAGACGCTCCTCCGAGACGAGGAGGGCCAGGAGCGCGTGGATCTTCTCGCTTTCCCCCGGGAAGCGTGCCTCGATCTCCTTGACGAGGGGGGGGGTCACCCCCCCCTCCCGGTAGGCCTGCGCGATCTGCGCCTCGAGATGCCGGGTCTCCTCGTCGAGTTCGATCGTGAAGGAAGCGAGCCGGAGCGATTCGCCCTCCTGGACGATCTCTCCCCTTTCGATCATGTCGGCAAGGAGGGTTTCCAGGAGGTGTTCCTCGGCGGTGATGCGGCTGCGGACCTCCTCCTTGGCGGGCCCCTTTCGCAGGGGGTGGCGTGCGTGGAAGGTCTGGATCACCTCGAGGACGCGCCGGCGCAGTTCGGCAAAGGTTTCGGCGAGGACGAATCCCCGCTTCCCGCCCGTGATCTCGAAGGGGAGGATCTTCCCCTTCCTTTCGAGTTCGCCGAGTCCTTCCTCGATCTCGGCGCGGGGGGCGGTCACGAGTGTCTCGAGCTGCTGGAGGGTGATCCCCTCCGTGCCGCTGCGCCCGATCCAGAGGTGGAGTCGTTCCGCGAGGTCTCCATCCCGCAGCCGGGCCAGTTCCGCCACGACGCGGGGATCCCTGCGCCGGTGCCTCGATGCGTGGACGTCGAGGATGATCCCTCCGCCGATCGTGGTCATCGGGGAGTAGCTGCGGACCACGAAGCGGTCCCTCGGGGAGGCGACGATCGGTTCGGAGAGGAGGAGCTGGGCGAAGATCCGCTCGTCGGGACCGAGCGCTTCCCGGTCACCGAGCAGGACCGGTGTTGCGATCACCTCGCGGGTTCCGTGGTGGATGCGCACCGGGACCCGGTGCTTGAGGGGGCGGGGGATGGTGGGGAGGGTGAAGAGTTCCACATCGATACGCTGACTCGGAGAGAAGCGATCCGGCTCGGTGAGGACGTCTCCTCTCCGGATCTCCTCGCGTTCGACCCCCTGAAGGTTGACGGCGGTGCGCATCCCGGCTCGTGCCGATTCGACCTTCTCGTTGTGGACCTGAAGGCCGCGCACCTTGGCCCGGCGTCCCTGGGGCATCAGGGCCACGTTCTCCCCGACGCGTACGCTTCCCGACACGAGGGTTCCGGTGACCACGGTGCCGAAGCCCTTCATCGTGAAGACGCGGTCGATCGGAAGGCGCAGGGGGCCGTGGGCCGGTTTCTCCTCGACGCGCTGGGCGAGTTCCCCCAGCGTGGCCACGATCCGGTCGAGGCCCTCGCCCGTGTGGGCGGAGCAGGTGAGGATCGGCGCCTTCTCGAGGAAGGTGCCGGCCAGGGTGTCGGCCAGATCCTCCTCCACGAGTTCGAGCCAGGCCGGTTCGACGAGATCGATCTTCGTCAAGACGGTCATGCCGCTCTTGACGCCGAGGATCCGCAGGATGTCGAGGTGTTCCCGGGTCTGGGCGTTGACACCGTCGTCGGCGGCCACGACGAGCATCACGATATCGATTCCCGCCGCGCCGGCGACCATGTGGCGGACGAAGCGCTCATGGCCGGGCACATCGACGATCCCGAGGAGCGTTCCATCCGGAAGCCGCATCGAGGCGAAACCGAGTTCGATCGTGATCCCCCGCTTCTTCTCTTCGATCAGCCGGTCGCAGTCCACCCCGGTGAGCGCCTTGATGAGCGTGGTCTTTCCATGGTCGATATGGCCGGCGGTCCCAACGATGACGTGTTTCATGGCCGCAGCGCGCTCCTTGGTTGCTCGATTTCTCTCTTTTGCGGTACTCGGACGATCACTCGATGGGGGGGGGAGAAGGCGTCTCCCCGCCGATCCGCGTCTCTTTCGGCAGGAGGAGGAAATCGTCGTAGTGGGCCTCCACGTGGGAAGCGGTGTCGTCGCCGTCGGAAAGGAGTCCGATCCCGGAGAAACTCTCGGGGCGTTCTCCGAAGAGTTCCTCGTAGTCCGCAGCCACATCGACCGTCTCTTCCACCCACTTTCCGAGGTCCTTGGTCCCGGAGCGAAGGACGATGTAGGCGGTCTTGTCCCGCCGGAAGCGGGTGCCGACGGGAAGCGTCGTGCTCCAGACGTACTTGAGGCTCGTGAAATGGATCACGCTCTGGACGTTTCCGACGTACACCCCGGCGGCGGAGTCGTTGTGCGCCGGGATCCGTTCGTTTCCCCCCTTGGGGAGCTTCTTGACCCGCCAGCGCCACCGGAGGAGGGGATAGCGGCGGGGATCCCACTTCTTGCGCTTCACGATCTGGACCGCTTTCCCCGGCACGGAGGCCCTCAGGTAGAGATTCTTCCCCCCTTCCTTGCGGATGCGGTAGTAGGCCTTCCCCCTGGCATCCCGGGCCCACCACCCCTTGGGGAACTTGCCCACCTCGTTTCCCCCGAAGTCCTCGATCGAAAGACTCCCCGGAGGGGGCGACGTTCCGCCGAAGCAGAAGCCTCCCAGAAGGAGGAGGAGAAGGAGACGACGATGTCGGAGCGCAGGTTTCCTGGATGTCATCCATTCATCACCTTGGCGAAGACGATCCCTCACGACACCGGTCTCCTTCCTCGCCCGGGCCATGAAACTCGCATCGTCCGGGGAGAAAATTCGCCCTCCAGGGATGGGGATGGAGGAAAATGGGGGAAAGGGCTCGATCGTGCGGGGGAATTCGCCGTTCTCCGATGCCATGCCGAAGCGGCCTCGGAAGGATCATTCCTCATAGGAACGGATGAGGGAGCGGGGGATCCTGTTCTTCGTGGTGAGCAGCGCCTCATCGATCACGGATTCGATGATCTCCGGGATGAAACTGCGCCGCACGCCCACCTCTCCATAGTACTCGATCTTGGCCCGCTGGAGGAAATAGATCGCGCTCGGGCGCTGAACCTGCCCCTGGATCTCGATCGCGCTGAACTGGTAGACCGTCGCCGGCTGCCCCTTCGACTTCTTCTCCTTTTTCCCCTGCGCTCCTGCGGGAGACGCGAGGAGAAGGGGAAGAAGGAGCATCGCAATGGGAGCGCGTTTGCTTGCCATCCTTCGGTTCATCGTCCCTCCGTGGCTCATGGCCTCGCCGGTCTCTGCGGGCGCCGACGGCATCCATCGCGTCGGGGAAGGGGCGTTTCCCTTCCATCTCTTGCAACACCAGGCCGATTATAACGGCTCTTTCGGTGAAAATCAAGGGAAAGAATGGCCCACACACAGGGCAATCGCATCCAAAATCCCCAATGATGCGCGCAATCCGCATGGTATCAGGGTCTTCCGGCGATTCCTCGGTTCGTCCTTGACTTCTTACGTCGAAGCGATAGATTGACCTCCATCGGCGCTCTATCGTAGGGGATCGTGGATAGGGAGGTCCAGGAAGATGAGCGAATCCTCGGAAGTTCGACGGCTCAACTTCTTCGAACGCTATCTCTCGCTCTGGGTGGCGCTCTGCATGGCCGTGGGGGTGCTGGGAGGAAAGCTCCTTCCGGGTCCGATCGAGCATCTCCGACACATGGAATTCGGGGAGGGGAGTCATATCAACGTGCCGATCGCCATTTTGATCTGGCTGATGATCTACCCGATGATGCTCAAGGTGGACTTCACCTCGGTCTTGGAGGTGCGCAAGCGGCCGGTGGGGTTACTCATCACGGGCTTCGTGAACTGGCTCGTCAAGCCGTTCAGCATGGCGTTCATCGGGTGGTTGTTCTTCAAGCACATCCTGCGTCCCTGGATTTCGCCCGAGTTGGCGGAGCAATACGTTGCGGGGGTCATCATCCTTGCTGCGGCGCCGTGTACGGCCATGGTCTTCGTGTGGAGTTACCTGACGCGTGGGGATCCGGCCTACACGCTCGTGCAGGTTTCGGTGAACGATCTTCTGATGCTCTTCCTCTTCGCTCCGATCGTGAAGTTGCTCGTCAGTGGGGCTTCTTCGCTCACGGTGCCCTACGAGGTGCTTCTCTATTCGGTGTTCTGTTTCATCGTGATTCCGTTGAGTGCCGGTGTGCTCACGCGAACGGTCCTGGTGCGTCTGCGGGGGCGGAGGTGGTTCGAGGAGGTCTTTCTACCCCATTTTCATCCCATCTCCATCGTGGCGCTCCTCTCGACGCTCCTTCTCATCTTTGCCTTCCAGGCGGACAACATCACAGGGCGTCTCCTCCATGTCGTTCTGATCGCGATTCCCATTCTGATTCAGGTCTACTTCAATGCTTCGCTCGTCTATTTCCTGATGAAGCGTTTTCGGGTGCCGCACAGTGTGGCGGCGCCGGGTGCGCTGATCGGGGCGAGCAATTTCTTCGAGTTGGCGGTGGCCACGGCGATCGCGCTCTACGGTCCGGCGTCGGGCGCGGCGCTGGCCACGGTGGTGGGTGTGCTCGTCGAGGTCCCTGTGATGCTCTCGGTCTGTGCGTTCTGCAACCGGACGCGGGGCTGGTTCGAGGCTGCGAGCGCGCAGGAGTGTCCCTCGCCGATGCCGGGATGCTGCGCGAACTGGTCCAGCTTCGTGGGGGCCGAGTGATTTCGAGGCGGCGTTCGTCGTCCGAGAAACGCTGCCATCCACTCGCTTCCCTTCATGGGGGTAGCGGGGGACGGTCGGATGTGGTAGGATCGTACCGCTTTCGTGTGAGATCCTCGATCCCCCCATCCAGAGCTTTGCAGGCCCCTCATGCACGCCGATCCTTCAGCCGAGCAGGCGCCTCTTCCCGAGGTAGGGGAGGCTTCCGGGCAGCGGCCGCGGACGCACCTCCTGACGATCGCGCTCGAGGACTACTTCCACGTCAACGCCTTCCACAAGCTCATCCAGGAGGGGCAGTGGTACCGCTTCGAATCGCGGCTCGAGCGCAATACCTCGCGGGCACTCGCCCTCCTCGATCGTCATGGCATTCGGGCGACCTTCTTCGTGTCGGGGTGGGTGGCGAAGACCGCGCCCGAGATCGTCCGGGAGGTCGTCGGCCGGGGGTATGAGGTCGCCTGTTGCGGCTATTACCACCGCAGCATCCACCAGATGACCCCCGCGGAGTTCGTGGAGGATCTTCGGCGCGCCCGGGAGGCCCTGGAGCGCGCGGCCGGGGTTCCGGTCGTCGGCCACCGCGTGGCCCACGGGCGTGTGGGTCCCTCCGACCTTTGGGTGCTCAATGCCCTGGCCCGGGAGGGGTTTGCCTACGATTCGAGCCTCATGCCCCTCTTTCGCGCCTTCCGGGAGGAACCGTGGCGGCGTTTCGTCCATCGGCACCGGAGCGAGGGGGGGGAGATCTGGGAGTTTCCCATCTCCACGATCCGTCTCTTCGGTTTCGATCTGCCGATCGGGGGGGGGAATTATCTGCGCCAGTTTCCCCCCTTCCTGATGCGCAGGGCCGTGGCCTCGTGGGATCGGCGCTTCGAGGCGCCCTTCGTGATGTATTTCCACGTCTGGGAACTCGACCCTTCCCAGCCCCGGATCACCGCCGCCCCGCTCCTCACCCGGATCCGTCACTACCGCAATCTCGAACGCTACGAAGCGATCCTGTCCGACTACTTCGCCCGGTACCGCTTCATCGGGATCGGCGAGTATCTCGGGTTGAGAGGAGAGAGGAGGAGGGAGGAGAGAGAGGAACGGTTCGATCCGCTCCCCTGGCGGGAGGAGGGGATACCGGTGCGAAGGGAGCCCGCCTCCCGGCCGGGATTGGAGGAACGCCCCGGGGTGACGATCGTGGTGCCCTGCTACAATGAGGAGCAGGGGCTGACATACCTGGCGAATACCTTGACACGGCTGGAAGAGGAACTGGGGGGGACCTATGCGCTCCACTTCGTTTTCGTGGACGACGGGAGCAGCGACGGAACGGGGGCCGCGCTCGAACGGCTCTTCGGCGGGCGTCCGAACCACACGATCCTCACGCACCCGGCCAACGAGGGGGTGGCCGCGGCGATCCTGACGGGGATCCGCCATGCCCCTACGGAGATCGTCTGTTCCATCGACTGCGACTGTACGTACGATCCCCTCGAGCTGCGGCGGATGATTCCGCGGCTCACCGAAGGGATCGATCTCGTGACCGCCTCCCCCTATCATCCGGAGGGGCGGGTGGCCAACGTTCCCGGCTGGCGTCTCTTCCTCTCCCGCGGTGCCTCGTGGCTCTACCGGCGAGTGCTCCGCACCCCGCTCCACACCTATACGAGTTGTTTCCGTGTCTATCGGAAATCGGCGATCGTGCGTCTCGATCTCCACGAAAAAGGGTTCCTCGGGGTGGCGGAACTCATCGGCAAACTTGATCTTTCCGGCGGAGGCGTCGTAGAATACCCCGCGACCCTCGAATCGCGGATCCTCGGACACTCGAAGATGAAGCTCCTTCGAACGGTTCTGGGGCATCTGTGGATGATCGCACGCCTCTGGCGCCTGCGCAGGAGGAAGGGCCGGGCAAGGGTGACCGAGGGCGTCGTGGAGGTGGAAGATCGGTCACCCACCGCAGACGCGACGTAGCTGCATCGGTCTTTCGAGGTTCGACGCCGGGCCTCCGTTTCGGATCTCGAAACCGCTGATTCACCCCAGACATGACGTTGTTGCATACGTGGTCCCTGCTGGTACGGCTCTCGCGGAAAATCGACCCGACAGTCGAGAAGACGTAAGGAGGCGAAAGGTGAAGCCACGGATCGAGCTCCCTTCCGATCAGAACGCAACGGGGCGGACGTTGGGGGAGGAGGAGATGGCGGCGCTCTCCGAGGTGATCGCCTCGGGGGTGCTGACGAGCACGAAGGGGCACTTCGTGCGGGATCTCGAGCAAGCCTTCGCACGCCTCCTCGGGGTGCGACATGCCTTTGCCTGTTCCTCGGGGACCGCTGCGATCCACGCGGCGATCGCCGCGCTCGATCCCGAGCCGGGGGAGGAGATCGTCACGACGCCGATCACGGACATGGGGGCGCTCACCCCGATCCTCTACCAGGGCGCGATCCCGGTCTTCTGCGACGTGGATCCGCGCACGCTCAACGTCACCGCCGAGACGATCGAGGCCCGGATCACGTCCCGTACCCGCGCGATCGTCGTGACGCACCTCTTCGGAAACCCGTGTGAGATGGCGGCGATCCTCGAGGTGGCCGGCAGGCACCGTCTCCCCGTGATCGAGGACTGTGCCCAGGCCTACCTGGCGCGCTACGATGGCCGTTTCGTGGGAACGTTCGGCGCGATCGGCTGTTTTTCCCTCCAACAGGGGAAGCACATCACGACCGGGGAGGGGGGGATCGTGGTCACGAACGACGACGCGCTGGCCAGGCGGATCTTCCTCTTCATCAACAAGGCGTGGGGCTATGGCGATCCCGCCCCCGACCACGACTTCCTCGCGCTCAACTACCGGATGACGGAGTTGCAGGGGGCGGTGGGGTTGGCACAGCTTGCCAGGCTCGAGGGGGTCGTGGCCGACCGGGTGAAGGGGGCCGAGCGTCTGACCCGCCGGATCTCGGGCATTCCCGGGCTCCACCCCCCCAGAGTACCGGCGAGGGGGGTCCATACCTACTGGAAGTATGCGCTCCACCTCGACGAGGGCGTGATCCCGCAAGGGGTCGTCGCCCTGGCCGAACGGCTCCGGGGGGACGGCATCCTCTCCGCGCCCCGCTACATCCAGAAGCCCGCCTTCCGCTGTGAGGTCTTCGAGAAACGGCGGACCTTCGGGAGGAGTGGCTATCCCTTCACCCTGGCGTCGCCGGAGGCCCTCGACTACGACCCGGCGCGTTTTCCCGGCACCTTCGCCGGTCTTTCGCGGGTGCTCGTCCTCCCCTGGAACGAGCGGTACCAAGAGGCGCACATCGATTTTCTCGCGGACCGGATCGAAGCGGCCTGCGCGACGCTCCGGGAGGGATGACGATGGGGGAGCGACTCCGTTTCGCGTTGATCGGTGCCGGCCGGATCGCCGGGGCGTACGCGGCGGCCTTCGAGCGGATCGACCTCCTCGTGCCGGCGGCGGTCGTCGATCCATGCCGGGAGGCGGCCGTGGCGTTGGCACGGCGCCTTCGGTGTCCCGCCTTTTCCTCCACTGCGGAGATGCTCGCCCGATGCGAGGTCGATGCCGCGGTCGTCTGTACCCCGCCGGTGACCCACCCCGCCGTCACACTCGAACTCCTCTCCGCCGGCAAGCACGTCCTCTGCGAAAAGCCGCTCAGTATCGACGTTGCGGATGCACGCGCGATGATCGAGGCGGCTT
>CAZTSL010000016.1:1855-8639 GCA_964616915.1 uncultured bacterium | reverse complement strand
GAAAAGCCGCTCAGTATCGACGTTGCGGATGCACGCGCGATGATCGAGGCGGCTTATGCCGGTGGGGTCTGCTTCACGATGGCCTCGAAGTTCCGCTACGTCCCGGACGTGCTGCGGGCCAAGGAGATCGTCGATGCCGGGGGGATCGGGGAGATCGCGCTCTTCGAGAACGCCTTCACCGGTTGCGTCGATATGCGGCACCGCTGGAACGCGGACCCGCGGGTGAGCGGGGGGGGGGTCCTGATCGACAACGGGACGCACGCCGTCGATCTTATGCGCTACTTCCTCGGTCCGATCGTCGATCTCCGGGTGATCGAGGGCAAACGCCTGCAAGGGCTTCCCGTGGAGGAAACGGTGAGCATCCATCTGCGCAGCGCCGAGGGCGTGCTCGGCTCAATTGATCTCTCCTGGAGCATCGACAAGCATCTCGAACACTACCTGACGATCCACGGCACGAAGGGGACGCTCCGGGTCGGATGGCAGGGCTCGAAACGTTGGCGAAACGGCGAGGGGGGGTGGGAACCCTTCGGAACGGGATACGACAAGATCGAGGCATTCACTCGTCAGATCGAGAACTTCTGCCGCGCGATCCGTGGAGAGGAGGCGCTGCGGATCACCCCCGAGGATGCGCTCGCCTCGGTCGAGGTGATCGAGACCGCCTATGCGGCCCTTGCCGAAAGCTCCTGGCGCAGCGTCGTCCACTCGTGAACGTGAAGCTCCTCCTCCTGCGGCGGGGGAGGAGAAAAGAACCTGACGGAGGGTCGTCCACTCGTGAGCATCGAGATCCACCCCACCGCGATCATCGAGGAAAACGTCACGATCGGGGAAGGAACCGCGATCTGGGACCACGTCCACATTCGCCCCCGCACCACGATCGGACGCGACGTGATCATCGGAGAGAAGACGTATGTCGCCTATGACGTCCGAATCGGATCGTGCGTCAAGATCAACGCCTTCGTCTATATCTGCACCGGGGTCACGATCGAGGACGGGGTGATGGTCAGCGCGGGGACGATCTTCACGAACGACCGTTTCCCGCGGGCTGCGACGGTCGATCTCACACGGCTTCGTCCCTCGGAACCGGACGAGGAGACGCTTCCCACGCTCGTGCGGGAGGGGGCCACGATCGGGGCGGGATGCACGATCGGCTGTGGGATAACGATCGGTCGGTTCGCGATGATCGGGATGGGGTCGGTCGTGACCCGCTCGATCCCCGATTTCCACCTCGCCTTCGGTCACCCCGCCCGTTCGATTGGGGCGGTATGCCGCTGCGGCAGACGCCTCCTCACCTTCCCGGAGGCAACGGGGGGGGAGCGGGAGGTAGGGTGTGGGTGTGGATTGCGTTATGCGATCGAGGACACCGATGTGCGGGAGTTGACGCCACCGGAGGAGCGGTGAGCGGGTACGCCGTGATCGGAGGGGGATTCCTCGGGATGACGCTCGCGCTGCGCCTTGCGCAGGGGGGGGAACGGGTCACCCTCTTCGAGGCGGCGCCGGCGCTCGGCGGCCTGGCCGCGGCGTGGCGGCTCGGAGATATCGTATGGGACCGGCACTACCACGTCATCCTCCGTTCCGATGCCGATCTTCGCCGCCTCCTTGGGGAACTCGGCCTCGAGGGGGAGATCTCGTGGGTGGAGACGAAGACCGGCTTCTATACGGAGGGGCGGCTCCATTCGATGTCGAACACCTGGGAGTTCCTCCGCTTCCCCCCCCTCTCCCTCTGGGACAAGGTCCGGCTTGGGGCCACGATCCTCTATGCATCGAGGATTCGCGACTGGCAACGGCTCGAGTCGATCACCGTGGAGCGATGGCTGCGCCGCTGGTCGGGGCAGCGGACGTTCGAGAAGATCTGGCGCCCCCTCCTTCGCGCCAAGCTGGGAGAGGCCTACCGGGAGACGTCGGCGGCCTTCATCTGGGCCACGATCGCACGGATGTACGCGGCGCGCAGGCGGGGGTTCAAACGGGAGGAGTTCGGCTACGTGCCGGGCGGATATGCGCGGATCCTGGAACGCTTCGAGGAAGTCCTTCGCGAGTGGGGCGTGCGTCTGGAACTGGGCGTTCCGGTCGCGGGGGTCTTCCCGAGGGTGGGGGGGGGCTTGCGCGTCGAACGGGCCGATCGGCCACCGGAGCACTTCGACAGGGTGGTGGTGACGGTTCCGGCGCCGGTGGCGGCCCGGCTCTGTCCTGCCCTCTCCCCTGCGGAACGAAGCGCGCTGGCGGAGATCTCCTACGTGGGGATCGTCTGTGCCTCCCTCCTCGTCGAGCGGCCCCTCTCCCCGTACTACGTGACGAACATCACGGAGGGGTGGGTGCCCTTCACCGCGGTGATCGAGACGACCGCGCTCGTCGATCGCCGTGCCTTCGGAGGGGCCTCGCTCCTCTACCTGCCGAAGTACGTCGCGGTGGAGGATCCCCTCTTCACGGCTTCCGACGCCGAAATCGGGGAGCGTTTCCTTTCGGCGCTCGAGCGGCTCTACCCCCACTTCCGGCGCGACGATCTCCTTGCGATGCGGATCTCGCGGGTGCGTCACGTCTTCGCGCTCCCCACGATCGGCTACTCCCGGCGGTTGCCGCCGGTCGTGACGTCGGTGTCGGGACTTTCGATCGTCAATGCCGCGCACATCGTCAACGGCACGCTCAACGTGAACGAGACGGTCCGTCTTGCCGAAGGGATGGCCGGCCGTCTCCTCGAGGGAAAGGGGATTGCGTGATGACCCGAAGCGGCAGACGTGGAGAGCGGCTCGCGAGTCTCTCCCTCGATCTCGACAACCACTGGTCCTACCTCAAGACGCATGGGGATCGGGGGTGGACGTCCCTCCCCTCCTACCTCGACCTCGTGGTGCCCCGGATCCTTTCCTTCCTCGAGGCCCGTCGGTTGACGATCACCTTCTTCATCGTGGGCCTCGATGCCGGACAGGAGAAGAACCATCGTGCGCTGCGACAGATCGTGGAGGCGGGCCACGAGATCGGGAACCACTCCCACCGGCATGAACCGTGGCTCCACCGTTACAGCGAAGAGGAGGTCGAGGGGGAGATCGCCGCGGCGGAGGAAGCGATCGAGGGGGCGACGGGGAAGCGGCCGGCCGGTTTCCGGGGACCGGGATTCAGCCTCTCGCCGGCGGTCTTGCGGGTGCTGGCCCGGCGGGGGTACCGCTACGACGCCACGACGCTCCCCACCTTCATCGGTCCGCTCGCGCGGGCCTACTACTTCATGACCGCCCGGCTCACCCCCGAGGAGAAGGAGGCGCGAAAGGATCTCTTCAACGGCTGGCGGGACGGGCTGCGACCGATCCGACCCTACCGGTGGAATCGGGATTGCGGGGGTATGCTCGAAATTCCGGTCACCACGATGCCGATTTTCCGCCTCCCTTTCCACCTGAGCTATCTCCTCTACCTCTCGATCGTGCATCCCACGCTCGCCCGGAGCTATTTCCGGTTCGCTCGTGCGCTCTGCGTGCTGGGGGGGGTGGAGCCCTCCTTTCTCCTCCATCCGCTCGATTTCCTGGGGAAGGACGATGGGCTTGCCGATCTGGCCTTCTTCCCTGCGATGGGGCTTTCGAGCCGGACGAAGATCACCCTGGCCGGGGAGATCCTCGATCGGCTGGGGGAGGCGTTCGAGATCGTGCCGATGGGGGAACATGCGCGGCGAATCGAGATGCGGTTCGAAGGGGCGCAGGGCGGGGCATCACACCCTCTGGGGGGGAAAGGGGGCGTCTGAATGCGCCGCCGCGGGGGGGGAGAAGTTCTCCTCCCCGCTCGTGATCGGCGGCGGTGCCGTCGCACCGCATGTGGCCCGGATTCGTGGAGGGGGGCGTCGAGCCGTCCGCCCCTGAGCCAGCGAAGCCGCAGAGAGACCGCCGCCTACTGGAGTGCCGAAATCTCCTGGCGGAGTTTCTCTTCGATCTCGGGATGGTATCCCTCGTGGAAGTGGCGGATCGTTCCGGAAGGATCGACGAGGAAGAGGGCGGGGATTCCGGAGATTCCGTATGCCGACTCGATCTCGTCGTCGGCCATGGCCACGCTCATCGTGATCTCGCCGGCCTTGACGAAGGGGGGGACCTTCTCCGGTTCGTCATCGGTGGAGAGGGCGAGGAAGACGACCCCCTTCTCCTGGAACTCCCGGTGGAGTTTCTCGAGGATCGGGAACTCCTCCCGGCAGGGACCGCACCAGGTGGCCCAGAAGTCGAGGACGACGATCTTGCCGCGCAGGGCGGAGAGGCGAACCTTCTCGCCTCCGAGCGTCTCGACCTCGAAATCGGGGGCCGTTTTACCGATCAGGGGATTTTGCGGCTTCGGGGCCTCCTCTCCCTTCTTGCGGCGCTCTCCTTCCGCGGCCAGGAAGGCGTCGAGGTCGGGCCAGGTGAGATAACGCCCCTCGAAGAGCCGCGCCAGGACTTTTCGGGCATTCTCCTTCTCCTCTCCGCCGAGGAGGACGGCATCGATCAGCGTTTCGAAGGCGGCTTCCCGCTGGCCGTCTTTTTCGTACGCGAGGCCGAGGTGATAGGTGATCGTGCCGTCCTCGACGAGCTTCGCGGCGATTCGCAGATCGGCGATCGCCTTGGAGTAGTGTTCCATCTTGAGGTGGATCCATCCCCGGGTGTCGAGGTAATAGGCGATCTGTTGGTGGATCCGATCCCGCCATGCCTCGAAGGGCATCCACCCTTGGGGGTCGTAACGGTTCTCCTCGAGGCGTTCGATCGCGCGGGTGATGAGGGAGAGGGCGCGGTCGAGGTGTTTCCCCTGCTCGGCGAGGGTATAGGCGATCTCGTTGAGGAGTTCCGGATCGTCCGGATCGATTTCGAGGAGTTTCTCCATCATCGCCGCCGCCTTCTCCTCCGCATGAACGAGGGGATGGAGATAGGTCATCATCAGGATCTGGTAGAGGCGGGTGGCCATGTGGGGGAACGCTTCCACTTCCGGCTGGAGCGCTTCGAGGCGGGCGATGCGCTCATCGAGTTTCGGGTATCTGGCCGCGGCCATGATCCGGCGTCCGAGTCGCTCTTCCTGCTCCCGGGGGGAGAGGTTTCGGGCGCGGGGTTCCCACGAAGGAACCCTTTCCCGGAGGAGTTGCGCCCACGATTCGGCCGCCTCGGCGAAGCGATCCTCCGTCCGTTTCTGCCATTGGGCGATCGTCTCGTAGAAACGCTCGATCTCGAAGAGTTCGAGGGGGGAAAGGGTGGAACGATCCTGGGGGAGGCGCGCTTCGATCCGTTCGAGGATGTCGTGCCGAAGCGCCAGGAGCGCGGGGGTGGGCTTTCCTCGATCCATCCAGAGCGCGCCACAGACGGCGTAGCGAGGGGGGGAGATTGCCAAGACGGTTTCGCAGATCTTTCGGGCTTCCTCGATCTTGCCCTCCTCCAGGCGGCGGGTGAGGAGGGTTCTTGCCACCCCGTCGTTGCCTGGATCGAGGGCGAAGGCCTTTTCGAGGAGGGAGCCTTCTGCTTCCTTCTCCTTGCGGATCGCGGCCAGGCGTGCGCGGGTATGCCAGAATTCGGCACGATGCTCGAGGGCGGATTCCGCTTCGGAGAGGAGGAGTTCCGCCTCCGCCGCGGCAGCGATCCCTGCCTCCCCCTTTCGCCATGCCTCTCCACGAGTCAGCGCGTTGGCCAGGAGGAAGGCATGGAGGGGCCGCTTCGGGTCGGCATCGTAGAGGCGGCGGTACTCGGCGATCATCCGTTCTCCCTCCTGGCGCCGCATCAGGATCTCCTGGTAGATGAGATGTGCCTCGAGCGCGTCGGGGCAACGGGGAAGGAGGGAGCGGAGTCGCGCCAGCGCGCCGGTGTCGTCCCCGAGGCGGTATGCGGTCCGGATCTCCTCGATCCCGGCGCCGCAGTCTGCCTCCGGTGTTTTGCTTCCCCTCACATCCCCGGCAGGCGTCTCCTCTTGAGCGCGGAGGGGAAATGGGGAGAAGAGGAGGAACGTCATGATCAGGATCACGCGATTCATGAAAGATCTCCTTGGATGAGGATGGTGGATGGATGGCCGTGCAAGGGGGTCTTTCCAGCTCGTTGCATTCGCAGCCGGTTGGGTGATCGTTCTTCACAGGGGCATGGCGCTTACGCCTGCCTCTTTCGCCGCATCTCCTCGCCAAGCTCCCGGGAGCGCTTCGTGGCGGCTTCCACGGCGTTGATCAGGGTGGTGCGCAGTCCCCCCGCCTCGAGCGTATGGAGTCCGGCGATCGCGGTCCCCCCCGGGGAGGTGACCATATCCTTGAGGACGCCGGGATGTTCATTCGTCTCGATGAGGAGTTTCGCGGAACCGACCACGGTCTGGGCGGCAAGGGCCTGCGCCACATAGCGGGAGAGCCCCACCTTCACCCCCGCGTCGGCCAGCGCCTCGATGATGAGGAAGATGTAGGCGGGGCCGCTTCCGGAGAGACCGGTGACCGCATCCATCTGCGATTCGTCGAGGATGAAGGTCTGGCTCACGGCGTCGAAGATCGCCCGGGCCAGGGCCAGATCCGTTTCCGTGGCGTGTTCGCCCGGGGCGATGACGGTCGCGCCAGCCTGGACGAGCGCCGGGGTGTTGGGCATCACGCGGATCACGTGGACATCGGGGGGGAGGCGTTCTTCGATCGAGGCGATCGAGATGCCGGCGGCGATCGAAATCACGAGTTTCTCCGGGGTCACTGCACACCGGATCTCGTCGAGCACCCGTTCCATGATCTGGGGCTTGATCGAGAGGACGACGATCTCCGAGGCACGGACGACTTCGAGGTTGTCGGCGGTCACGCGGATGCCGTAGGCCGCGGCGATCTCCTCGCGGCGTTCCGCACGGGGCTCGG
>CAZTSL010000016.1:0-1755 GCA_964616915.1 uncultured bacterium | reverse complement strand
ACGCGGATGCCGTAGGCCGCGGCGATCTCCTCGCGGCGTTCCGCACGGGGCTCGGAGCCGATGACCTGTTCCGCGCGGACGGCGCCAGCTTTGAGCAGCCCCTTGACGAGGGCCTCTCCCATGTTGCCGGTGCCGATGAATCCGAGTTTCTTTTCGAGCAGCATCGTTGTCCCCTATCCGATGATGAAGCGTTCCGTCACGAGGTCCTGCCGGGAGAAGCGCGCCAGCGAGAAACGTTCCAGGGCTTCGTGGTTTTTGCCCTGTACGATGAAGTCGGCCATCACCTCGGCGATCGCGGGGGCGATCATGAAGCCGTGTCCGACGAAACCGTTGCACTGGAGGAAGTTTTCGATCCCTTCGACGGGACCGAGGATCGGGTTGTGGTCGGGGGTGACGTCGTAGCACCCCGCCCACTGGCGCAGGAGCTTCACCTCCCGAAGGATCGGCATGATCCGGGTGGCTGCCCGCGAGAAGCGCCGCAGGAAGCGGAGGGTCGAAGTGTGATCGATGCCGGGCTTCGTCTCCGGATCGTTGATCCCCCCCACGACCTCTCCGCGGAGCGACTGGCTGAAGTAGAGGCCGCTGGAGAAGACGACGACCATCGGATCGAGGAAGGGGCCAAGCGGCTCGGTGACGGCGATCTCGTGCCGGTAAGGCTGGTTCGGCAGGGAGATGCCGACCCTGGCGGCGATCCCGGGGGACCAGGCCCCGGCTGCGTTGAGGACGAGATCCGCGGCGATCCGCCCCCGGGAGGTGACGACGTGGGTGATCCGGTCGCCTGCGGTCTCGAAGCCCGTGACCTCCGTGAAGGGGTGGATTTCCACGCCGAGGCGCCGCGCGGCGTTCGCGTAGCCCCAGAGGACGGGCCAGGGGAAGACCACGCCGTCGGTGGGGTTGAACGAGCCGGCCAGGAATCCGCTCGCATCGAGGTGGGGGACGAGCCGTTCCGCTTCCTTGGGGGAGACGAGCCGCGTGGGGACCCCACACGCATTCTGGAGACGGATGTTCTCCTCGAAGAGGGCGACCTCTTCTTCCGTTTCGAGGAGGAAGAGATATCCCCCCTGCCGGAACCAGACGTTGATCCCGAGTTCCTGCGGGAAGGTTCGGTAGCATTCGACGGAGCGACGCATGAGGCGGATGTTCGACTCGGTGCTCCACTGGTGCCGCACCCCCCCCCCGCAGCGCCCCGAGGCGCCGCCGTTGATGTAGCTCTTGTCGAGGACGACGATGTCGGTGAGCCCCCGTCGGGCGCACTGGTAGGCGGTTGCAAGCCCCATGACGCCCCCGCCGACGATGACGAGCCTTGCGCGTGCTCTCACGATCCTTCCCCCCCACAGAAGAACTTCAGGGGTGTCGGATGGACGGGGGCGCGGGCCGTGGTCGGTTTCGAGACGGCCTGGCCGCGATGCTTTCGGAGGAGTTCGACGAGCGCGGCCTGGCACGTCTTCCCCTGGCAGAATCCGGTGAGGGCGGTGGTATATCGTTTGAGCGATTCGAGATCGTCATATCCGAGCCGGATCGCCCGTTCCACGTCCTCCACGGTGACATCCTCGCAGAAGCAAACGAAGGTCTTTCCCATCCCTGCATCCTCGTTGTCGTCGATGGACGGATCGTATCGTCGCGGCCGATCCTCGAGGGGCCTCGCCGGCCGATCCGTGGGGGCTCCCGGGGGATTTGCGGCGACTTTCCCGGCGGAGGTCCGGGGACACGCTCGAAGCCCACCTTAGCGCAATGCCGGCGGGGAATCAAGCCAGG
>CAZTSL010000015.1:46723-48539 GCA_964616915.1 uncultured bacterium | reverse complement strand
AGGAACTCAACGGATGGCTGGGAGGTGTTCCCATGGAAGATACCGCACTCGGAAGGGATCTCATCGAGATCGGAAGACGCACCGGGCTCGAAGAGGGCCTGCAACAGGGCCTGCAACAGGGCCTGCAACAGGGCCTGCAACAGGGCCTGCAACAGGAGCGGACCTTGATCCTCTTGCAGGTGAAACGCCGTTTCGGCCGGGTCACGAAACGGCTCGAGCGAGCCCTGGCACGTCTCGATTCTCCCGAGAAACTCCTCGAGGCCGGGGAGTACCTCCTCGACGCCGAATCGCTGCCTCAGTTCACGAGGTTCGTCGAGGATCTCGCCCGGTAAACGCCCTATCGGCGGGACCATCACCGTGACATCCGACCCGCGAAGATGGACATGAGGGGGATGTCGCGGCCGCTCGTGTCCCCATCGACCATGAAGGTCCGTCTTCCGGCCTGCTCGTAGCGAAAGATCTTCCCCGCACGCCCTACTTCCTCACACTCCCTTCACCCTTGAAGGTATCGGAAGATCTTCTCGGCCGGCACGGCGCCTGGCCGCAGGAAGCGGGGAGGATCTCGGGTGAGGTCGAGGAGTGTCGAGGGGGAACCGCCGGCAAGGGGGCCGCCGTCGAGAAGAAAGAGGGTCGGAAACGCCTGTCGGACCGCATCGGGATCCGAGAGGGGGGGGGCGCCGGACCGGTTGGCGCTCGTGGCGGTGATCGCGCCGCCACAGCGAGCGGCCAGGCTCTGGGCGAGGGGATGAGCGCTCATCCGCACCCCCACGCTCCCCCTTCCTGCCGTCACCTGCGGAGAAAGTCCGGGTGCGGCGGGCATCACGAGGGTCAGCGGGCCGGGCCAGAACGCATCGATGAGCCGCCATCCGGCTGGGGGCACCTCCCGGACCACGCGGCTCAACACCCCCAGATCTGCGATAACGAGGAGGAGGGGTTTTCCTTCCGGGCGTCCCTTGAGACGAAAGACCCTTTCGACCGCTCCCTCCTGGAAGGGATCGGCGGCCAACCCGTAGAAAGTCTCCGTCGGAAAGGCGACGATCCCACCTTGCCGTACGATTCTGGCTGCCTGCGCCAGTTCTTCCGTCACGGGGAATCGCCTTTCCCTCCCCTCAGAATACGGCATAGATGAAGGGAACGAGCGCGGAGCCTTCGGTGAGGATGATGAAGACGCTCATGGCAAGGAGCACGAGGAGGATCGGCGCGATCCACATCAGTTTGCGATAGCGGAGGAAATCCCAGAACTCTTTCAGAATCGATGGTTTCGCCATACTTACGCTCCTGCCTTCTTCGATTTTTCGCGGAGTTCCGCCTTCCATCCGAGCATCCGGGCTTTGGCCCCTGCGGCCTCCGCTGCTTCGATCATTCCCTTCTCCATGTAGAAGCGGGAGAGACTCGTCTGTGCCATCACTTCGTTTGGATCGGCGGCTGCGGCGCGTTGCGCTGCTTCGATCGCCTCGTCGTACCGCTTCAGCCGGGCATACGTCTCCCCCAGCGCCAGGAGGGCATCCGCGTAGTCGGGGTCGAGTGCGAGGGCTTTCTCGTACCAGGTGATCGCTTCCTCGTACCGATCCTCGATGAAGCACTCCATCCCTTGCATGTAGCATTCTTCGCGGGTCATCGGGTCTACCTCTCGTGAAGGTGTCACATCTACCACGCTTCGATCTTACCGCAAGGGGGGGGAAGTTGCAACGTCGTTCCGCTGACGAGGGTGGAATCGTCGGGAGGTGGGGTGGACCTCTGCTCATTTTCGGGGTATTGTCGGGAGGGAGGATGGCCGACGTAACGAGGGAGGAAAGCACGATGAAACGAGTGGTCG
>CAZTSL010000015.1:15906-46623 GCA_964616915.1 uncultured bacterium | reverse complement strand
GGAGGGAGGATGGCCGACGTAACGAGGGAGGAAAGCACGATGAAACGAGTGGTCGGTGGAATTCTGCTCTTCGTGGGAACTCTCACCCTGCTGGGGCCGGCGGCCTGCCGTCCGGAGAACGATCCTGACGTGTTGGACACGATCCGGTGTGAACCGGGAAAGGACGGAGCAGTGGGGAATTTCCTGCGGGAGATCGAATCGGGTGGACGAACGAGGGTCTACCGTCTCTACGTCCCCACGAGTTACGACCCGCAACGAGGGCATGCGCTCGTCTTCAACATGCATGGCTTCGGCTCCAACATGAACCAACAGATCGTCATGACGGGGTACGTCGAGAAGGCCGAACGGCATGGCTTCATCGTCGTCCATCCCCAGGGGTACGAGGATAGCTGGAACGCCGGGGTCTGCTGCGGTCAGGCCGCGGCGCAACACATCGATGACGTGGGCTTCATCTCCGACATGATCGATGAACTCTCCGCCGAGTACTGCATCGATCCCCGCTATGTCTTCGCCACGGGAGAATCGAACGGGGGGTTCATGTCCCATCGTCTTGGCTGCGAACTCGCCGACCGGATCGCCGCGATCGGGCCGGTCGCGGGATTGATCGGGATCGATACCTGCATCCCGAGGCGGCCGGTGCCGGTCCTCCAGACACACGGCACCCGCGACCAGCTCGTTCCCTATGTGGAGGGGATCGAAACCGTGGCCCAGTGGGCTGCGATCAACGGCTGCCAGGACAAGGAGATCGTGGAGACTTACGACGATGCGGTCTGTGAGGCGTATCTGGCATGCGAAGCGGGAGCGACGGTCGAATTCTGCTCCCACACGGGGGGACACCTGTGGCCCGTCTCCGACGACGAAAGTGGTGAGTACGACGCAACGGACGAAACATGGGCCTTCTTCCGCGAGCACCCCATGCCGTAGGGAGAGCCGACGGCGCAGTTGGGCCGCCATGATCGTAACGATCCAACCATGATCCGAATGAAAGGAGACCGAAATGACGACGAGGCGAACGACGATCCTGCTCATGGGAGGGCTCCTCCTCCTCCTCCTCTCTGCACCGGTATGCACACCGGAGGAGACACCCGACGATCTTCCCACGATCACCTGCGTGGAACCGAAGGATGGTGAGGTCGGACGCTCGGTCCGCACGATCACCTCGGGGGGACTCGAGCGGACTTTCCGCCTCTACGTTCCCACGATCTACGATCCGTCCAAGGGGCATGCCCTCGTCTTCGACATGCATGGCTTCGGCGGGAACATGGACCAGCAGGCCGAGGCTACGGGCTACGAGGAGAAGGCCGAGGTGCGCGGTTTCATCGTCGTCCATCCCCAGGGGGTGGACGACAGTTGGAACGGCGGAAGCTGTTGCGGCACGGCGGCGGAACAGAATATCGACGATGTCGGCTTCATCTCCGACATGATCGATGCGATCTCCGCCGAGTACTGCATCGACCCCCGTTACGTCTTCGCCACGGGGATGTCGAATGGGGGCTTCATGTCACACCGGCTCGGCTGCGAACTCGCCGACCGGATCGCCGCGATCGGACCGAACTCCGGCATCATCGGCATCGAGAACTGTTCCCCGGCCCGCAATGTGCCGGTGCTCCAGTCGCACGGCACCCGGGACGTGATCGTGCCGTATGAAGAGGGGGTGGCCAGCGCCGAAGCGTGGGCCGAGCACAACGGCTGTGGCGAGAAGGCGGTCGTCGAGGAGTTCCGGGATGCCGTCTGCGAGGAGTACGCCGATTGCAACGAGGGGGCCTCGGTGCGCCTCTGTTCCTTCTCCGGGGGACACACCTGGCCCGTCTCCGATTCTCCGAATGCCTATGACGCTACGGACGCCACCTGGGCATTCTTCAAGGACCATCCGATGCCGTAACCCGGCCGCGCGCCCCCTCCAAGGTTTCTGTCGCTTTGGAAGGGCACGATCGCCCTCTGCCCACCCCGCCGGAGAGACCCATTTCCTGCCACATACCGCCGCCCTGGCGAAGTCCGGGCGCATCACGTATGGCTTCAGAAACGCGTGGCAAGGCTGAAGGCCACCTTCGCGAAACGGAGTTCATAGCGACCGGGGGCACGAGAGGTGTGGTTTTCGATCGTCTGGGGGAGGAGACCTGCGGCTGCGATCCCGATCCGGAACGCTTTCCCTCCCCAATGCCGTATGCTCTCGATGCCACCGCTCACACCGATCTCGTTCCCATCGACGAAGGAGGGGATCATCGTCTCCGGGGGGATGGCATTCGTATCGAGAAACCATCCGGCGCTTACGCTCCATCCTCCGCCGAGGTGGGCGCTTCCCCCGATCCGGAGGGAAAAGCCGTCGGAGAGATTCCGGGGGATCGTGGCCTCCTCGTTGCGATCGAGGTAGACGATCTGGAGGGACTCCTGGACATGCCACCCTTCGTAGACCCCGTTCACCTCGAGGTCGAATTGGGGGGAGAGGAGGAAGCGCAAACCGGTCCGGAGGATCGGGGGGAAGTTCATGAAGAGTTCCACGGCCTCCGTCTGGCGGGTATTCTTCCCACCGCTCTCGAAAATGGCCTGAAGGATCTGTCCCGTTGCCTCCATTCGCTGGACCCCGGAAAGATCGAGCGTCAACCCCGGCTGGAAGGAGACGCCGACTTCGAGCAGGGGGTGGGGATGCCACCGCAGGCCGATCAGGAAGGCCGGCGCGAAACGATCCGCCACGTCGATATCGATCGCCATATCGTATCCAGGCGCCTCTCCCGCCGTGGAGAAGGGATTGTGGTCGAAGCGGTAACGGTTGAGGACCGTGGAGTTGCTCACGCCGAGCCCGAGGTGAAGGTTCTGGGAGAGACGCCATCCCACGGCCCCCCCGACGAAGAAATGGCGGATCGTGTACGTCTTGACGGTGTAGCGCTGCGCACCCTCGTCGGGATAGCGGTAACTCCCCTGGCCCGACGGGGTGAAGATGCCCAGGGCCACGGTGATCCGTTCCCCTCCAAAGGCATACCCCCCCACGAGGTTCGGGTTGAGGAGGAGCCGATTCTCCACCGCTCCCTCTGGAACCCCGGCAGGAATGTAACGAACGGGATTGAAGGTCTGACCGAGCGAGAGGTAGAGGTGATGCCCGCAGAGACGGGTCAACCCGGCAGGATTGTAGTAGATCGCCGAGAGATCGGATGCCTCCACGGCAAAGGCCCCTCCACGGGCCAGGGCCCTCGTGCCACTGTCCGGAATGAAGAAGGAACTCCCCCACCCCTCTCCGGCAAAGAGGAGGAGAACGGCCACGAGGAACACCACCCATCCTGCAGCGGCAGCGGTTGCGTGCGGAACCGAAGATCCACGCAGGCTTGCGCGGCGGCCGGCCATTGGACCGGCCGCGCCCTCTCCGACCTCAACGGCGGTTGCGCGCGGAACCGAAGATCCACGGCTCGCAGTAGGAGGGGACATAGATCTTCTCGAAGGCCACGTCCGTGAAGAATTCCTCCAGGATCTCCTTCGTCAGGTCGAAGAAGTGCGTATCGAGCGCGGAGCAGCACTGGAGACTGATGATCCCATCGGGACGAAGGTTCTTCCGGATCTTCGTGAAGAGGTTGCGCAGGAATTCCGCCTTGTCGAGGATCGTGAAGGCTTCGGGGTGCATCGTGAGATCGTAGATTACGGCATCGAAGTTCCCCGGCCGATCGAGGAAGCGATTGGCGTCCTCCACGCGGATCTCGGCTCGGGGATCGTCGAAGGCGGTCCCGCAGATGCTGGGGAGATAACGCTTCGAGGCTTCGATCACCTCGCCATCGATGTCCACGAGGGTCACTCTGCCGGGGTCCTGAGAAAGGACGCGGTTGAGCACGCCGCCGTCTCCCCCCCCCAGGATCACCACGTTCTCGAGTTTCCCCGCGGCTACGAGGGGTTGAACCATGGCGCGGTCATAGATCCCGGTGTCGCTCTCCGCGATCTGCAAATCCCCATCGAGGAAGAGCATCCTTCCGAAGGTGCCGTTCTCCACGATCTCGATCTGCTGGTAGTCCGAATGTTTCTCGAAGAGTTTCGTCCCGAAGTAGTAGCGCACCTCCACGCCGTAGGTGGCCGGAGAGATGATGCAGTTCTCCCGGACGACCTGGAGGGTCTCCCCCCGCTGGATCTCCATCTTCTTGACCGACTTGGGGGCAAGGGTCTCCTCCATGTAGCGAAGCAGACGCAGCAGGGGAGCGGAATCGGCGGAGCAATGGAAGATATCGATCGAGGCGTGATGGGCTTCCGGATAGGTGTGGATGGCCACGTGCGACTCACTGATGATCGCGATCAGGGTGACGCCGATCGGGTTGAACTTGTGCGCATCGAATCGAACGAGGTGAAAACCACAAAGTTCCATCCCCCGCTCCAGCATCCGCTCGAGACCCTCCACGTCGTCGAGAAGATCGGATCGACAGAGATAGAATTCTGCACAGATCTGTTTTCCTGTGATTTTCATCTCTTACCCCCCCTGACATCGAATTCGATGGTTCGTTCTTTCTTTCGGTGATCCTCCCCACCGCATTCCGCACGCGCTGGCGGTTGGACGGTTCCGAGTATTCGTCGTGCCCAGGCCGCTCATTCCCGGCCGGATTCGAGTACTGCCGACGGAATCACGCTTCCCGACGGAATCCCCCTTTCGAGTTCGCTCCGTCCCTCGTTTCGTCTTCCGAGGAAGCCCCTCTGGATCGGAGCGTGCCTCTGAGGGTACGCTGGGCAGTCTTTGCGTCTCGATCGAGTTCCTCGACCTCCGCGGCAAGGTCCTCCTGGCCGCCGGCGGCCGGACCCTCCCTCGATCGAGTTCCTCGACCTCCGCAGCAAGGAGTGAGAGATCGATCTTTAGGACAAAAACGTAACCTTGTCAAGGGAATCCAAGTTCCCAAATCCACCACCCCCCATTGGTGATCGGGTGCTCGGCGCCGATGGAGGGGTTGGTTGAGCCGGCGAGAAGGGGGGAGAGGAGCTGGAAGGGGGCTGGGAGAGGCGATCAGGGCGGATGAAAGGCGGTCTGGGGCGGCGAGGAATGCTCCCCTTGAAAAGTGGGGGGGATTCGTTTAGAATCGAGCATCCTTGAACGGCAATCGAAACGTATTCGGAGGTCCCTGATGTTTCCCACCGCGCTGATCTACAGTTCCCACAACCGGAGTGAATTGATCCATCGCTGGTGGATCGTGGAGCGGGCGCTGCGAAGCCCCGAGAACAAGACGATCCTCTACCTCCCCTTCTCGATGGGGGAGATGCACCAGCAGGAGTATAGCTGGGGCACCTTTCGGTGGTATTTCGATCAGTTCCGCAAGTGGGGGCTGGAGCCGCGGAACTTCTACTGGCGGGAGGATCTGGCCCCGCAGGACGTGGAACTCCTCTTCCACTGGATCGAGACGAGCCAGGTCGTGATTCTGGGGGGGGGGAACACCGAGTTGGGGATGGAACGGTACCGTGGCTTGGGGAGGGACTACTTCGGCAATCCCCACCTCTTCGGGGAGATCCTGCGCCGGCGCCAGGAGCGGGGGATGCTCACGGCGGGTTTCTCCGCCGGCGCGGATCAGCTCTGTAGTTTCGTGATCAGCGTTCTCGACGATCACCTCCCCGATCCCTTCGGCTTTGGACTGGCCTACAACGTGATGACGACGCTGCATCACGAATGGGGGCGGGAGGGGAGGATCGCGGAGGCTGCGCGCCGTTTCCCCCACTTCATGGTCTTCGGACTCCCGAACGACTCCGGTCTGGCCGTCGATCAGGGGCGGCTTCCCTCCGGGAACATCTGGCAGATCATCGAGTTCATCATCGACACGACGTGGGACCTTCCCCAGGATGCCTGGCACATCAAGACCCGCAGCGGGATGAAGATCGAGCACTACTACGCGGATGGCCGACACTGGAGCTTTCAGGGGGGCGATCGGATCGTTCGGGTGATCGCGCCGAACTTCCTCGAGTACGACGCCTGGTTCCTCCCGGCCCATGGGGGGGGGATCTACCACTACGGCACTCAGCGTCCCTCCGGTTATTCGAGCGTGGAGGAGATCCTGGCCCACCACTGATCCCTGCTGGAGAAAGGGACGAACGGGAGGAGGAACGATGATCCGTCGATGGAATCTCCTGCCGCAGGATCCTTCGGGGCAGACGGAACTCGCCGCGGCGCTCTCGATCTCGAAGATCACGGCGCAGATCCTTCTCAATCGGGGCATCCGGGAGGTGGAGGAAGCACGCCGCTTCTTTGCCTGTTCGCTCGGGGATCTGCCCGATCCCTTCGGGATGAAGGACATGGATCGGGCCACCGATCGGCTGCTGCGGGCGATCGAGGGGGGAGAGACGATCGTGATCTACGGAGATTACGACGTCGATGGGATCACGGGGGCCTCACTCCTCAAGACCTTTTTCCGGGAGATCGGGGTGGAGACCCCCTTCTACACGCCCGACCGCCTCAAGGAGGGGTATGGGGTCAACCCCGCCTCGGTGCGGCGCCTTGCCGAGCGGGGAACGCGGGTCATCATCACGGTGGACTGCGGGATCTCGGCCTTCGAGGGGCTGGAGGAGGCCAGGCGGCTTGGGATCGACCTCATCGTCACGGATCACCATCTCCCCCCGCCAGAGCTTCCCCCTGCGGCGGCGATTCTCAACCCTCAACGGAAGGATTGCCCCTTCCCCTGCAAGGCGTTGGCCGGGGTCGGCGTGGCCTTCAACCTGGCGATTGCGCTTCGAAGCCGGCTTCGGGAGCGAGGCTACTTCGCCACGCGCCCCGAGCCGAACCTCAAGCGCTTCCTCGACTTCGTGGCGGTGGGTACCGTGGCGGACATCGTGCCCCTCGTCGGCGCCAACCGGGTGATGGTGCGCCACGGCCTGGCGGAACTCTCCCGCACGAGGCGCAAGGGATTCCAGGCCCTCGTGCGCGTCAGTGGCCTCGAGGGGAAGGAGATCACGACCGGCCGTGTCGGCTTCCAGCTCGGCCCCCGCATCAACGCCACCGGCCGTGTGGGGGAGTCGCTCAACGGTGTGCGCCTCCTGACCGCCGAGGATGAAGGGGAAGCCGAAAGGATCGCCGGGATCCTCGACGCGGAGAACGAAAAACGCCGGGCGATCGAACAGGAGATCTTCGGCGAAGCGATGGCGATGATCGAAGGTGACCCCACGCTCCAGCGGGGAAAGAGCATCGTTCTCGCCAGCGAGGGGTGGCACCCCGGCGTGATCGGTATCGTGGCCTCCCGGGTGCTCGAACGCTACTATCGTCCGATCTTTCTCATCGGCATCGACGGCGACGGGCTGGGGAAGGGATCGGGACGGAGCATCGAAGGGTTCCACATGTATGACGGCCTTTCCGCCTGTGCCGAACTCTTCGAGAATTTCGGTGGACATCACATGGCCGCGGGGTGTTCGATCCGCAAGGAGAAGATTCCCGCCTTCCGGGAGCGCTTCGAGGCGATCGTGGCCGATGCGACGACGGAGGAGGATTTCATCCCCAGAATCGACATCGATGCCGAGATCGCCCCCCGCGATCTCACGATTCCCTTGATCGAGGAGATCGGGCGTCTGTCCCCCTTCGGGCCGGCGAATCCCGAGCCCCTCCTCTGCTGCCGTTCGCTGCGTGTGATGGGGTATCGGATCGTGGGGGAGAATCACCTCAAGTTGCGGCTGGCCGCCTCCGGCGTCGTCCTCGATGCCATCGGGTTCCGGATGGCCGAGGAGTACCCCGAACTCCCGGAGTTGATCGACGTCGCCTTCCGCCCGCAGATCAACGAATGGCAGGGGGTCCGACGTATTCAGCTCAACCTGGTGGATCTCCAGCCGACCTGGTAGTCCTTCCTTCGGGGGATCGGACGGCGAAGACGCAGACTGCGTTGCCGCCAAGACCGTGCCGCCCCTGGGAAGTCACCCAGAGGCGTTTCCCATCGGGGGAGAGGGCGAGCCCCACGGGAAAGGAGTTGACCGGAACGCGGGTGATCACCTTCATCGTCGCGGCTTCGAGGACCGCGATCTCGCTCTTGCGGTTGACCGCGACGAAGAGGAAGCGTTCGTCGGGGGAGAAGCGGATCGTGCGCGCTGCCGGTCCCACGTACACCTCGTCGAATGCCGCGGCGTCGAGGGTGGGCCGGGTGTTCTCTCCGATGGCCCGCAGGAGGGTTTCCGTGGGGACCCGCGCGATGTATCCGGAGCGGTTGCAGCTCATATAGAGCCAACGGCCATCCCGGGTCACGAGGAGGTCGCGGGGAGTCGGCTTCATCCCGAAGACGCTTCCGAGATAGCGGGGGGGGGAGGCCATGAGATCGAAGATGGCGATCCCCCCGCCCCCCATCCGTGCGACGAAGAGATGGCGTCCCTCCTTGTCGTAGGCCATCCCCCGCAGGCAAAATCCGCAGTGCTGATCCCGGTTTCCGCTCACCCGGGAGAGATCGAGTTCCCGTTCCACCACGAGGCGCGCCACGTAGTGAAAGGCCATGGGGTCCTCCCCACTGATGTCGAGGAGGGTGAGCGTGTTGTCCCCCCAGTGGGAGATGGCCATGAAGCGGCCGTCAGGAGAGGGGGCTACGCACTTCGAGATCGGCCCCGTGGCGATGACCCGGACGATTTCGTCCCGTTCCGTATCGATGATCGCCACGGCGGAGGGCGCGATCCCCTTGGGGTCGTAGCTCCGCCGGTAGTAGGGGACCCAGAGGAAGCGCCCCCCGTGGCTCAGTGCCGCCTCCACCGGTTTCCCGGAGAAGTGGTTGGGGTTCTTTGGCCCCCGATCCCCCCCGAGGGGACGGCCGAAGAAGGTATCCTCCCGGAAGTAACGCGCCGATTCCCGTCCGAAGGTATGCCGGATCACCTTCCGTTTCACGAGTCTCTTCGCATCGTAGACCACGGTCTTCATCCCCTCGAGGCTGTTGACATAGACCTTTCGGCCGTCGGGGGTGAAGATCGCCGACTTCGGGGAGGCGATGTCGGGATCGAAGTGATCGCGGGGATCGGCCGGTGCAGCGTCGTAGTTCTGGAAACGGGCGATCAGTTCGAGGTGGATGGGTGCCGTGGCGGGTTGGGAAGGGGTGCCGATCGGGGGATGGCGCACGGTGTTCGCCTGCCCTTTCCCCGCCAGGTGTTCCCGCGCCTGCGGGAGAAAAGCCCGTACCTCGGGATGGTCGGGAACCTCCGCGAGGATCCCCTCCCAGACCTCGACGACTTCCCGCCACCGCCCCAGTTGCCAGAGACTCCAGCCCAGTTCGTAGCGGCAGGCCAGGCATGTCGGTTCGATCGACAGACAGCGCCGGTAGGCGGCAAGGGCGGCCTGGCTCTCCATCCGCTTCTGGAGCCGGAACCCCTCCTGGAAGGCTTTCTCGGCCGCTTCATTCCGGCAGGCGTCCCCCCCGAACGCCGTGCCGGCGCAAAGGAGCGGGACGAGGAGAAGGAGGAAGCAACGCGCAACGCGGGATTCGTGGCCACGCAGGGGAATGTCGGACAGACGGATCACCGGTAGTAGATCTCTCCCTCTTCGTCGTTGCAATCGCAGTCGTTGAGGAAGCCCTGGTCCCCCGCACCGCAGTTTCCACCGAAGGTGGCGCCCATCTTGAAGACCGCGGCGCACCAGGCGTTGTCGCCATCCCAGTGGAGCCCCCAGTTGCCGACGGAGCGGCACGATCCGGAGGTGTAGTAGAAGGAGTCGCATCCCCCCTCCTGGCCGGTGCCGCAGTACCCTTCCGTGGAGGTGTTGAGGTAGGGCATGAAGGCGCCCTGCTGGGCCCCGCAGTACTGCCGGCGGTCGCGCAGGGCGCCGAGCACGGCGTTGGAGATCGTGCTCTCGTCGAAGTGCCAGGCGGCGTATTCTCCGGAAGTCGTGTCCTTGACGAGGAGGTCGCTCGGCTCGACGCCCGGCGGGATCGTTCCCCGGCAGATCGTGGCTTCGACGTCGCACGCCCAGAGGTTTTGCCCCAGCGGGTCCTCTCCGGCGGGATAGCGCTGGTGGAGCCAGTTGAAGCGGGTCCAGCCTCCCCCGTCGATCGTCATGTCGCAGAAGACCTCGAAGGGTTCGATCTCTCCGCTGCCGTCCGGATCGATCTTGTAGACCCCGTCGGTCGTCCCCTCCCCGTTGAGGAGGATATCCTTGCAACTCTGGCGGACCGGTGGTCCCACACAGAGCCCCTGCCCCAGGAGGAAGAGACCACCGGCTCCGGCCAGAAGCGCGCCCAGCAGACGATTTCTCGAAATATGCATCCCTTCTCCTTTCCCCTTCGTTTCCGGAAGAACCCTGGTGGACTTCATCCAGCGCGGGCCTTCCGGGCAACCTGGGCCTTCCCGGTTCGCCCTTTCAGGAACATCCGGAGACGGCGCCGCAGTTCGGGCATTTGTAACACGCACCGGATCGGATCATGATCGAGCCGCACTCGAAGCAAGGGGGGGCATCCGATTGGAGGTTGAAGATCTGCTTCTCGTGCTCCCGGGTTTCTTCCATCGTGTGGTTCTGGGGATTGAAGGATCTTCCGTTCTTCCCCGCATCGCTCAGGAGCATGGTTTCCTCCTCCAGTCCGCTGATGCTCTTTTCCGGTTTGGGGTCTGCGTCGGTTCCGGTGAGGAACTTACGGGCCAGCCAGCGGAAGATGTAGTCCGTGATCGACTTGGCGATCGGGATCTCGGGGTTGTTCGTGTAGCCGGCGGGCTCGAAGCGCGTGTGGGCGAACTTCTTGACGAAGACCTCGAGGGGAACGCCGTACTGGAGGGCGAGGGAGACGGTGGTGGCCAGGGAGTCCATCAAGCCGGAGACGGTGGAGCCCTCCTTGCTCATCACGATGAAGATCTCTCCCGGTGTCCCATCCTCGTACATGCCGACGGTGATGTATCCCTCGTGTCCCGCGATGGAGAACTTGTGGGTGATCGAGTGGCGCTCGTCGGGGAGGCGGCGGCGCACCGGTTTGAACTCTCCGGGGAGAAGAGGAGCCTTTCCGTTCCCCTTCCGGGGGACGGCGGCCTTTTCTTCGCTCTTCTTCTTCCCGGTGGTCAGCGGCTGGATCCGCTTCGAGCCGTCACGGTAGATCGCGATCGCCTTGAGCCCCTTCTTCCAGGCATCGATGTAGACCTGTTCGATATCCTCGACCGTGGCCTCGTTGGGGAGGTTGACGGTCTTGCTGATCGCCCCGGAGAGGAAGGGCTGGACTGCGGCCATCATCTTCACATGCCCGCGGTAGTGGATCGCGCGTTTTCCGTTGAGGGGTTTGAAGGCGCAGTCGAAGACGGGGAGGTGTTCCGGTTTGAGGTGAGGGGCCCCTTCGATCGTGTCGTGTTCTTCGATCCAGTCGAGGATCTCACGGCGTTGCGCCTCGCTGTAACCGAGCCTCGTGAGCGCCTCGGGGACGGTGTGGTTGATCATCTTGAGGAGTCCACCCCCCACGAGGTTCTTGTACTTGACGAGGGCGATGTCCGGTTCGATCCCGGTCGTATCGCAATCCATGAGGAAGCTGATCGTTCCGGTGGGCGCGATCACGGTGACCTGGGCGTTCTTGAACCCCCACTTCTTCCCGGCGCTCACCGCGTCGTCCCAGACTTTGCGGGCCGCTTCGAGGAGGTCTTCCGGAACGAAACGGGCCTCGATCCCTTCGACCGCGTTGCGGTGCTTCTTGATGACGCGCAGCATCGCCTCCGCATTCTTCGCGTAGGCGGGGAAGGGACCGACGCGGCCGGCGATCTCGGCGGAGGTCTTGTAGGCCGCGCCCCCCATGAGGGCGGTGATCGCCGCGGCCACGGCACGTGCCTCCTCGGAGTCGTAGGGGAGTCCGCTGGCCATGAGGAGCGCGCCGAGGTTCGTGTATCCGAGCCCCAACGGCCGGAAGTCGTGGCTGTTCTTCGCGATCCGTTCCGTGGGGTAGCTCGCGTTGTCCACCAGGATCTCCTGGGCCAGGATCATGACCGAAACGGCATGGGTGAACTTCTCGACGTCGAACGATCCGTCGGGGTGGCGGAACTTCATCAGGTTGAGGGAACTGAGGTTGCAGGCCGTGTCGTCGAGGAAGACGTATTCCCCACAGGGGTTGCTCGAGTTGATCCGCCCCGACTTCGGGCAGGTGTGCCACTCGTTCACCGTGGTGTCGAACTGGAGGCCGGGATCACCGCAAAGGTGCGCCGCTTCGGAGATGAGACGCATGAGGTCCCGGGCACGATGGGTCTCCGCGATCTTCCCCGTGGTCCGCTCCCGCGTATGCCACGGCCTGTCCTCGAGCACCGCCTTCATGAAGGCATCGGTCACCCGGACGGAGTTGTTCGCGTTCTGGAAGAAGACCGAGGCGTAGGCCTCCCCGTTGAACGATCCATCGTACCCCGCTTCGATCAAGGCCCACGCCTTCTTTTCCTCCCTGGCCTTGCAGGTGATGTACTCGACGATATCGGGGTGATCGATGTCGAGGACGACCATCTTCGCGGCCCGGCGCGTCTTGCCGCCGCTGCGGATCACGCCGGCGAATGCGTCGAAACCCTTCATGAAGGAGACGGGGCCCGAGGCCCACCCTCCGCTCGAGAGGCGCTCCCGGGAGGAGCGCAGGGGGGAGAGGTTCGTCCCCGTCCCCGAGCCGTACTTGAAGAGCATCCCCTCCGTCTTGGCCAGCGTGAGGATCGAGTCCATCGAGTCCTCCACCGAGTTGATGAAGCAGGCCGAACACTGCGGATGCTCCTCGATCCCCACGTTGAACCAGACCGGTGAGTTGAAGGCCGCCATCTGGTTGACGAGAAGATGGGTGAGTTCCATGTAGAAGATCTCGGCCTGCTCCTCATCCTCGAAGTAGTTCCCCTTTCGTCCCCACTCGAGGATCGTGCGGGCCACCCGGTCGATCAACTGCTTGACGCTCGTCTCGCGCTCCGGGGTCCCCTGCTGGCCGTGGAAGTACTTCTGCACCACGACGTTCGTGGCCATCTGGGACCAGCTGCTGGGGACTTCCACGTCCTTCTGTTCGAAGATCACCTCTCCTTTGTCACTCGTGATCGCAGCGGTACGCTTTTCCCAGGTGATCTCGTCGAAGGGGTGGACCCCTTTGCGGGTATAGACCCGATCGATACGGATCTTGCGGGGTTTGGCCAGGACGGAAGGCGTGCCGGCGCCCTTTCCTGCTCGCCCTGCGTCGTTCCCTTTCCCTTTCGGGGAATGCTCTGTTGGTTCCATGATCCCTGCCATTTCGATCCTTCCCCTCGCTGCGCCGACTCCGGATATGCGTCTGGGTCCGAGGCGTTTCGAAAAGCCCATACGATCGGGGTTCCCTCCGATCTCCCTCCCCCTTTGCGCCGGATGCCGGAAAAAAGAAAAAGATCTTCCTCCACCGAGGTCGATCCCATCCGTTCCGTCTTCATGGTTCTCATGCTCGAAAGATTCCCCCTCCGGACATTTCAGACATTCACCAGCAATACCAATACCATCCGTCCCGGAACCGACCTTCGATCGAACGAACGATGGGCACGTCATCCCTCCTGCCCGATCGCCTCGATCGTTCCGATCGATCCGGGGGGGCGGGGAAAAGTCCGCGAGGGAGCCCCTCGAACACCTCACCCGCTCAGGTTACCACCATCACCCCTCGAAGGCAAGTGAAAAATGCCCGTACGGGAAGAGCGCAATGCCGGCAATGGGTTACAGGGACCGCGACGCCATCTCTCCCCCGATCCTGGTCCGTCGAACGCGCATCGCGTATCATGGTGGCAGGAGGGATGGCCCTCCCGATGCTCCGCTCCCCCTTGCCCGACGGAAGGGGCGCAAGAGAAGGACGATGCCCCCTGAGGAGGCGTGGATGAACCGATACGAAGATCCCACGACGACCCCCATGAAGCCATCGCTCAGCGTCGTCGTGCCGGTGCGCAACGAGGCGGAAGAGATCGAGGGACTCTCCCTGGCTTGCCGGGAAGCGATCTCCCCCCTCGGGCTCGCGTGGGAACTTCTCTTCATCGACGATGCCAGCGAGGACGAAACACCGACCCGCGTCCGGAATATGGCGCGTAAGATCGAAAAAATCCACCTATTCCAGACGAATGGAGCAGGACAATCCAAAGCGACGGCAGTGGGGGTGCGCGGGGCACGCCATGGGTGGATCCTCACGATCGACGCCGATCAGCGGCTCTCTTTCGACGTGGTCCGCACCCTCCTCGCCTCCCTGGCCCATGAGCGGGATCTCATCCTGGGAAACCGGGGGGCACGCACTTCACTCCCCCGCTGGCGGCGGGGGGGGAGTGCGCTCCTGCGGACCCTCCTCAACTGGTGGCTCGGAGCGTCTCTTTCCGATGCCACGACGAGCATCCGCCTCTTTTCCCGCCGTCTGGGGGAAGAGGCGGTAGAGATCGCAGAGCGCTGCGACATCCCTCTGCATCTCGCGCTTCTTGCCCGCGCCGGCCGGATCGTGGAGGTCCCCTTCCCCTATCGTGTCCGTCCCGACTCCCGCTATCACCTCTGGAGTCTGGCACGGCTGGCCTTTCGGATCCTGTGCGCCATCCCCCGGATACGACGAAGGGGAAGGGCGCCCTGATCCCTCCCCCGGTCCAGAGGGAGGGCGAACCCTCCGAACGGTTACTTCGAAGGCGTCGAGGCCGGCGGCGGAGGCTCGTCGTGGAGGTAGGCGTCGAGATAGCGGATATGATCCTCCTTCGTATCGAGTTCCACGATGAGGAGGTCACGAAGAGAGATCATGCCGACGAGCCCCTTCTCCGAGACGACCGGGAGATGGCGGCAGGAGGCCTGCTGCATCCGGCGCAGGCATTCGTCGTAACTCTCCCCGACGTCGGCGACGATCGGATCGGGCGTCATGACATCCGCCACCGGCGTCGCCCCAGGATCGCGTCCCGCAACGATGACGCGGGTCATGAGGTCGCGTTCCGAGAAGACCCCCACCATCTCACCGCCGGAGAGGACGGGAAGGGCTCCGATCTTCTTCTCTGCCATCAGTTTCACTGCATCGAGAACACTCGCCGTGCTCTGAACGGAAAAGAGTTCCCGTCCCTCGATGATTTTTCCGATCGGTTTCATCGTCTTTCCCCCAGGAGCGTCACACCTTCAGAGAGGATGAGGAGCGTGTGCGCTCCAACTCCAATCGGTTGGCGTGCCGGTGGCGTCTCCCCGCAAGCACTCGCCGCGCGATTCCTCACCTCGTTGAGTACCGTGCGCGTCGGTCCCATGACCGGTAGACGAATCGACATAGAGATGGTAACAGGTCTTGTCTGGTTGGTCAAGGGAAATGAGGCACTGATTGGTCGACAAGTGACACGCTTGGGATCGGCGATGGAGGCCGGAACCGCCAATGCAGGATCTCTTCGAACGTCCACGGTCGATCCGTCGATCCCCGCTTCATGGCGGGCGTGGCCTCATGGGTTTCCTTGGGGGTCAGCCCGTTGTGCGCCACCTGCTGCAGCGCCAGGGCACGAACCAACGCCTCGGGAGTCTTGGCGTCGTGGTTCATGCGCCGATGAAAGACCGAGCTGATGCGCCGTAACGCTGCATGGAATGCCTCACGATGATCGACATGAATTTCCTGATCCGAGATTCGGGGCAATCCTGCTACCCCTGACCTCGTATATTGACAATCCCTTTGCTCATCCCCATATTTCTCTCAGAGCGGCGCGCCACCCGAAGATTCACAAGAACCGACGAGGAGAGAAGGAAACCCTCCGGAGAGGATCGGGAGGGGGAGGAACGATCATGATTCCACTCGAAAAATTGACCGTGAAATCACAGGAGGCGTTACGCCGGGCCCAGGGACTCGCCCAGGAATACGGGCATCAGACGCTCGAACCGGAGCATCTCCTCGATACGCTCATTCGCCAGGAGGAGGGGGTGGTTCGCCCCCTCCTCGAGAAACTCGGGGTTCCGGCGGGAAGCGTGGAGCAACGGCTTCGGCAATATCTCGAACGGCAACCGAGGGTTTCGGGAGAGGGGGGCAAATATGTCTCCCCGCGCACGGAAAAGCTCTTGAACACCGCGCTGGAGGAGGCGCAGCGGCTCAAGGACGAATTCGTGAGCACGGAGCACTTTCTCCTGGCGATGCTCTCGATCCCGGATGGGGAGATTGCCCAGATCTTCCGCAGCCATGGGATCACCCGCGACGGGATCTACGCTGCCCTGAAGGAGATCCGGGGCAATCAGCGGGTGAGCGACCCCGAGCCGGAGGCGAAGTTCCGCGCGCTCGAGAAGTATGCCCGGGACCTCACCGAGGAGGCCCGGCGTAACAAGCTCGACCCGATCGTCGGCCGCGACGAGGAAGTACGTCGTGTCATCCAGGTCCTCTCCCGGCGCACGAAGAACAACCCCGTGCTCATCGGGGAACCGGGGGTGGGGAAGACCGCCATCGTCGAGGGACTGGCCCAGCGGATCGTACGGGGGGACGTCCCCGATACGCTCAGGCAGAAACGGGTCGTTGCGCTCGATCTGGGGGCCCTCGTGGCCGGAGCGAAATACCGCGGTGAGTTCGAGGATCGTCTCAAGGCCGTCCTCAAGGAGATCACGGAATCGCAGGGCTCGATCATCCTCTTCATCGATGAGATGCATACGCTCGTCGGCGCAGGCGCGGCCGAAGGCGCGATGGACGCCTCGAACATGCTCAAGCCCGCCCTGGCCCGGGGCGAACTCCACTGCATCGGTGCGACCACGATCACGGAGTACCGCAAGCACATCGAGAAGGACCCCGCGCTCGAACGGCGCTTCCAGCCGGTCTTCGTGGAGGAGCCGAGCGTGGAGGACACGATCTCGATTCTGCGCGGGATCAAGGAACGCTACGAGGTCCACCATGGCGTGCGGATCAAGGACGAGGCGCTCGTTGCCGCCGCGCAACTCTCCCACCGCTACATCCAGGACCGCTTCCTTCCCGACAAGGCGATCGATCTCATCGACGAGGCAGCCAGCCGCCTCAAGATCGAACTCGACTCGATGCCTGCCGAGATCGACGAGATCAACCGCCGCCTCACCCAGCTCCAGATCGAGGCGACCGCGCTCAAGCGGGAGAAGGACGAGGCCAGTCGGGAACGCCTCGCTGCGATCGAAAAGGAGATCGCGGAACTCCAGGAACGCTTCTCCGCGCTCAAGGCACAGTGGCAGGCGGAAAAGGAGATCATCGAGCGGGTCCGCCCCCTCAAGGAGGAGGCGGAACGCCTCCGCGTCGAGTACGAACAGGCCTTTGCCAAGGCCCGCGAGACGAACACGAACGAGGACTACCTGCGGGCCTATGAACTCGAACGCAAACTCAAGGAAGTCCGGGAGGCCCTCCAGCGAGCCGAACACGACCTCACCCGCCAGAAGGGGGAGGGGGCCCTCAAGATGCTCAAGGAAGAGGTCGATGCCGAGGATATCGCCGAGATCGTCTCGAAATGGAGCGGTATCCCGGTCTCCAAGCTCCTCGAGGGGGAGAAGGAGAAGCTCCTCCGGATGGAAGAACGGCTCAAAACCCGCGTCGTGGGCCAGGACGAAGCGGTCCGGGCGGTCTCGAACGCGGTGCGGCGCGCCCGCGCCGGCCTCCAGGATCCCAACCGCCCGATCGGCTCCTTCGTCTTCATCGGCCCCACCGGTGTCGGGAAGACGGAACTGGCCCGCGCCCTGGCCGAGTTCCTCTTCGACGACGAACACGCGATCGTTCGAATCGACATGTCGGAGTACATGGAAAAGCACGCCGTCGCCCGTCTCATCGGAGCGCCTCCCGGTTACGTGGGACATGAGGAGGGGGGGCAGCTCACCGAAGCGGTCCGGCGTCACCCCTATTCCGTCGTCCTCTTCGACGAGATCGAAAAAGCCCACCCCGAGGTCTGGAACGTCCTCCTCCAACTCCTCGAAGATGGGCGTCTCACCGACAGCAAGGGGCGGACCGTCAACTTCAAGAATACGATCGTCATCATGACGAGCAACATCGGCAGCCACCTCCTCCTCGAGGTCTCCGACGAGGAGAAGGGCGCCAAGGAACGGGTCGAGGCCCAGGTGATGCAACTCCTCAAGCAGAGCTTCAAGCCGGAGTTCCTCAACCGGATCGATGACATCATCTTCTTCCACCGTCTCACCCGGGAGGAGATCCGCCAGATCGTCCGCATTCAGATCGGTCATCTGCGCAAACGGCTCGAGGAGCGCCGGATCCGGGTCGAGTTCACCGACCGTGCGATCGACTATCTCGCCTCGCGGGGATACGATCCGGCCTTCGGTGCCCGGCCGCTCAAGCGTCTCCTCCTCCACGAGGTCTCCGACCCGATCGCCTTCAAGATCCTCGACGGGGAGGTCCGGGATGGCGATTCCGTCACGGTCGATCGCTTCGAGGATCGCCTCACCTTCCAGGTCGTCCGCGTGAAGGGGGAGGACGAGGTCGAGGCCGAACTCGAGGAATGATTCTGCTCCGGAGGGGCACATCCGCCCCTCCCCCCCATCCGAGATCGGTCGTCGGGACGGGTTTCCTCAAGGGGAGGGGAGGGATGCGAAGTCCTCCAGGGCCAGATCGAAGCGCCCGCAGCGGCGGTAGAGCATCCCCCGAAGCAACCGCAACTCCGGGAAGAGGCTTCCGATCCCCCGATCCCGGATCGCCACGGAGAGAAAGGTCGTCCCCGCATAGGGGTCGTTGTCGAGGAAGGTCAACACCCCGAGCATCATGAAACGCAGGGCCGCCGAATCGACCCCTTTCGCCAGGGAGATTCCCCGATCCTTCATGCGGTTGGGGAGACGCCCCCGATGCCGCGTGGCTTCCCGGCAAAGATCGAGGAAGGCAAGAAAGGCTTGCCGCTCCCCCGCGGGAAGGGAATCCGTTCGCTGCGGCCACGCCTCGAAGTGGGCGGCCGCAAGGATCGCCGCCTTGTCCCCCGGTGAGATGGCGAAACGGGCCAGGAGTCCCTCGATGTCGGCATCGCCCGCGGCGGGGAATTGCCGCACGAGCCGCGCTACCGCCGGCCACTCCCCCACGGCAAGGAGGGCCCGCAGGTAACGGGGAAGCTCCGCCATCGGGAAGAGACGGGGCGCAAGGCGGGGAAAATCGGGGAGGAAACGTTCGATCATCGCCTTGCCGATATCCTCCCCCGCGGGACGGCGATACCGGATCAGGTCCTTGGGGGTCGAAAACTCCAGGTGGACGTTGTCGTCCGTGTTGAGCGGAACCTTCTCCCCCGTGAAACGGGGGATCTCCCCCTCGGTCAGGACGAGGCGGGCGAGCACGTCGTAGGGGGTGTGAACCCCCAGGCTCGCCAGGTTCTGGCCGACCCTCGGATCCTCCATCCGCGTCTCGATCCCGGAACGCGAAAGGTTCAGCGGCTCCATCGCTCCGACGAGCACGACGTCGGAACGGGTATACTTCGCGTGGAAGACCGCAACGTAGGGGAAGACCTCGTGGAAGGTCCGCACCACGGTCCGGACGTTGGCAGGCGAAATCTCGTAGGCTTGCAGCCACTGCACGAAGACGCCGCCTGGCTTCATCCGATCCCGCACCATCTCGAAGAACTCGACGCTGAAGAGGTTGCCGATCCCGGCGATCCAGGGATTCGAGGGCGCCGAGACGAGCACGTCGAAGGTTCGCCGCGTCGTGAGGAGGTAGTTCCTCCCGTCGTTGAAGACGAAAGAGACCCGTTCGTCCTCGGGGGCCCGATGGTTGAAGGGGAGGAAAGGTGCCGCTCCCTCGACGATCGCCGGTTCGATCTCGAGCATGACGACCCCTTCGATCGGCGATTGGAGGAGCGATCCGAGCGTCATCCCGCTGCCGTAGCCGAGGACCATTGCATCCTTCGGAGCCCGCGGCGAAACGAGGATCGGGAGTGCGCCCAGGAGGATCTGGATCTCCTCGTCCCCCCGATAGGCGAGGCGCTCTCCCTCCGGAATGGGAACGCGATCGCTGATGCGGGTGATCACGGAAGCATCGACCTTGCCGTTGACGCGGAGCGAAAGGGTCTGCCATTCGATCTCGGGATGGGGGGAGCCGAGGAGGAGGCGCCGTGTCGTGACGGTCGTCGTGATCCCTTCCCGGTGGTAGAGCGTTTCGAGGCGGATGTGCGGCTCCCATCCGGTATAGACGACCTCGCGGGGGAGGAGCCGGCGCCCCGCCTCTCCGATCTCCCCTTCGAGCCAGGCCCGGTCGAAGGGCGCTTCGTCCGCGGCGGCCTCCCGTTCGGCGAACGCCCCCCCCCGCCGCTCCAGCGCCTCATAGACCCCCAGCCGGAAGACGCCGCTCGTCATCGCGACCTTGTCCCATGGACGATGGAGGAGGGGAAAGGAGACGAGCGCCAGAAGCGTGGCGATCGCAAGCCCCTTGCGTGGCGGAAGCCGGGTGGCCCGCATCCGACCCACCAGGAGGAGGAGCGCAAAGAGCACATTGAGGATCGCGGCCAGGAGGATCGAACGCTCGAGCCCGAGAAAGGGGATGCACAGAAACCCCCCCGCAAAGGAACCGGCGATCGCCCCGATCGTGTTGAGCGCATAGAGCTTCCCCACCTCGCGTCCCACCCCACTCCCCTCCGGAATCACCGCCTTGACCGAGGCGGGAAAGGTCATCCCCATGAAGAAGGTCGGCAGGAAGATCACGAGCGCGCAGAGGAAGAATTTCAAGAGGAACGCCACCGGCACGGAGAGGGAGAAGAACTGGAGCAACAGCAGGAAGAGCGCAGGGAGCCGATCGATGAACCGAAGACCGGCAAAGCCGAAAAGCCCGATGAGAAGCTGGATCATCGCCAGATTCCCGATCGGATCCGGATCGGACAGATGTCGCCGAACGTAGATCGCACTGCCGAGCGCCAGCCCCACGAGAAAGGTCGTGAGCAGGATCGTGTAGGCATAGATCGAGGAGCCGATCACCAGCGTGAGAGAGCGCGACCAGACGATCTGGTAGATGAGCGCGGCGAATCCGGAGAGCGCAAACGCGGCCGCCACATAGGGATAGCTCGGGGGTCTTCCCACCCCTTCCACGGTAGGCGCCACCCCCTGCGCACCCTCCACGCCCCTGGGAAGATCGGTCTCGAGCCTTCGCAGGGCCACGACGAGCGCGCAGAGCGCAAGGTCGATCCCCGCGGCGAGGAGATTCGTGGCCGAGACCCCGATGACCGGCAGGAGGAGAAAGCCGCAGATCGCCGTCCCCGCGATCGCGCCAAAAGTGTTCACCGCATAGAGCGTCCCGACGGTGGCCCCGATCTCCCGCCGTTGGATCACCCGGCAGGTCGAAAGGAGGGGGAGCGTCCCCCCCATGAGCGTCGTCGGAATGAGGAGGAGAAGGAAGACGACCCCGAAGCGGATGAGGCTCAGGACGTAGAAGGACTGCCCCTCCGCGCTCCAGAGTGGCGCGAGCAGGGCGGGGATCCGGTCGAGGATCACCGGCAAGAGGAGTGCATAGAGCCCGATGGCCCCTTCACAGAGACCGTAGAGGAGGAAGGGACGCCGGATCTCGTCCGCAAAGCGCCCGATCAGGTAGCTTCCGAGCGCCAGCCCCCCCATGAAGGCAGCCACCACCGTCGAGATCGCAAAAGTGGTCGATCCGAAGACGAGCGTGAGCAACCGGATCCAGAGCGTCTCGAGGATCAGGCTGCTGCCTCCGGAGAAGAAGAAGATCACGAAGACGATCCGCCCCATCTACGTCTGCTCCTCCCCCTCCCCCGAAGAACGCGCGCTTTTCCCCTCCAGCGTTTCGGCCAGTTCGTTGAGCGCCTGGGCGACCTCCTGGAGCATGTCCCGTTTTCGCAGCGTGATCCGGCTCCCGTACTCCCCCCGTCTCAATGCCTCGATCTCACGGAGGATCGTCACGGTCGGACCCAGGAGGCGGTGGGAGTAGATCAGGCAAGTGATCCCGACGAAGAGGAGATAGAAGAGGAGGAGCAGGGAGACGAAGACGACGAAAGCGGTGAGTTGCGCCTCGATCGCCTCTGTGGGTTTCCCCCCCCCCATCGTCACGGTGCAGAAATCGTAGAGCCTCCCGAAGGTAAAGGACGTAAAGTAGGCCAGGAGGCCGGCGAAGAGAAACGTGGCGAGGGAAAGCGCGAGGGGGAGCTTCAACTGCTTCCGCGGAAAGAGGAGCAGGTTGTGGAGTCTTCTCCGCGAATGCCAGATCATGGGGGGACCTCCTTCTCCCTTCCGATGGTGGACGAGGTCGGATGTGGTTGGGGGAAACCCCTGCTCATGGACGGGGCAAGGGGCTATCGGACGAAGAGCTTCTGCATGTTGAACCCTGTGCCGTAGCGGCAGTCGGGACTACATGCGGGGCCGGTCACCATCTCGATCGAAAGATCGTCCACGAACGAGTCGGGGTAGACGTGCGGCGGTGCCGTCAGGTAGGTGTCGTGGCACTGATTCTGCCCCGGATTGGCCGAGGCGCCGGTGCCGTTCCAGAAGGCGCACTTCATGTAGGCATCGGAGAAGGCGTCGTAGGGGATATTGCTTCCGTCCACGCTCAAGGTCCGGATCGATTGCCCCTGGAGGGTGGCGATGAACATCACGTCCTTGGCACCCAGCACGTTCGTCCAGGCGATCGTCCATTTCGCCGTGAAGTTGCCGCAGGCATAGCCATGAACGCCGTAGAAATCGTTGGCATCGACGATCCCGGTGGCGGGGGGACAGCTCCCCGTTCCGGAGAGGGGGGTTGCGGAATGCGTGACCCCCGGGAAGAGCGGCTCCCCGAGTCCCACGTCGGAGGGGTTGATGAGCGCGGTCCACCCCCCCCCCGCCGTCGTCATGTCGCAGAAGACCTCGAAGGGCTCGATCGTGCCGCTGTCGCCGTCTGGATCGATGCGGTAGACCCCGTCACCCGGCGCAGGGACGACATCCTGGCGCAGATCGCGGATCTCCTTGCACGACTTCAAGGTGTCACACGCATCTCCGATCCCGTCGCTGTCCGCGTCGGTCTGGAAGGGGTTGACGACCTCGATGCAGTTGTCGTTCACATCGGCAACCCCGTCGCCGTCCGTATCGGGGGAACAGGCCGTCTGACCGGAGAGGCTCCCCCAAAGGAGGAGGGAGAGGAGAAGGGGAATCGTTTCCTTGCGCAACATCGTGATCTCCTTCGAAACTCACAGAAACGCTCGACGCCCCCCGAGTGGGGAACGCCACGAAGTGCACGTCCCCCAGTATAGTAGGGATACGCCGTTGAAGTAAAGGGGTGGTTGACAAATCACCTTCCCTTCCCTAAGTTATCACCTTCGCCGGCCGGAGGGAACCTTCGCCACGCCATGTCCAGCAAGACGCGCTTCCCATCGGGGGGAGCCACGGGTGTGGTGGGAGAACGTTCGTCCCCGAAGCAGAGTGAGTCGGACCCCGGATGCTCAAAGACGCAAAAGATGTCGTTCGCGCAGCGATGATCTACGGGTTGGGGGATTTCCTCCCCAAGGCGATCGGTTTCTTCCTCATTCCGGTCTATACGCGCTACCTCGACCCGGAAGACTACGGTGTTCTCTCGATCGCCCAGTCACTCGGGGGGATTCTGAGCATCCTCTTCGTCCTCGGACTCAACGGGGCGGTGGGGCGCTTCTACTGGGATTACAAGGACGACCGCGAGGGCCTGCGCGACTATCTGGGGAGCGTGACGATCTTCCTCTACGCGGTTTCCCTGGCCATGACCCTCCTCGCCCTCTTCGGCGCTCGTCCCCTCTGTGAGGCGGTGATTCGCGATCCGACGGGAACCTTCTTCCCCCGGATCTATACGATCGTGGTGGTGAGCGCCTTCCTCAACATGGCGGGAACGATCCCCCTGGTCCTCTTTCGGATGCGGGAAGAGGCGGGGCGCTACACGGTCTTCCGGCTCGTGCGCTTCGGGATCACCACGCTGCTCATCCTCCTCTTCGTGGTGGGGTACCGGATGGGGGCCCTCGGCTCATTGCTTGGGCAGGGGATCGGGGCGTTCCTCTTCTTCGTGGCCTACTCCCTCCTGATGCTCGGGGAGATCCGCTTCACCTTCCGATGGCGTCATGTCTCCGCGTCGCTGCGCTATGGGATTCCGCTCATCCCCTACGCGCTCATGGGGTGGATCGTCAGCTTCTCGGACCGGTTGATTCTCCAGCTCTTCGTCGATTACCGGGAGGTGGGGCTCTACGCCTTGGGCTACAACCTGGGCCGGATCCTGGGAATCATCATCAACGCCCTCAATACGGCGTGGGTTCCCTTCGTCTTCAAGCTCCTTTCGGCTGGGGATGGGGAGAGCCGGCGAAAGGTGGAGCGCCTCTCGACGATGCTCGTGCTTTTCATCGCCGTCTTGTGCGCCGGGGCGATCGCCCTTTGCCAGGGGGCACTCCAGGTGATGGCCACGGAGAAGTATTTCGCCGCGGCCAGGGTGATCCCCGTGATCGTCGGCGCCTTCCTCTTCCGGGGGTTCTACATCGTCTTCGTCAATCCGATCTTCTTTGCGAAGAAGACGAAGTACCTCCCCCTCATCACGCTCGTTTCGGCGGGGACGAACATCGTCCTCAACTTCCTGCTGATCCCTCACTTCGGGATGATCGGCGCGGCCTACGCGACGCTGATGGCGAGTATGAGCCGGATTCCGTTGACATATCTCCTTCAGAAACGGATGATGCTCGTACACTTCGAGATCGGGGCGATGATCCGGCTCTGCATTGCGTTTGCGCTCTTCTACGTAGCCAACGTGACGTTCGATCTCTACCCCGCGGGAGCCGGGGCCGCGTTCCTCGTCAAGATGGGGCTCCTTGCCCTCTTTTTCGTGATGATTTTCCTCTTTCGTATCGTTTCCCCCCGTTCGGTGTTGGAACTCCTCGAGATGGGACGGCTCGTCCTGCGCGGCCGCATCTCCGCTCTCCGGAAGGGGGGGGGAAATGGAGATCAAGGATGAGCAAAGTCTACATTCTCGGGTTCAAACCGTGTATCAAGGGCTTCGGGGTCCACGATCCCGCGGCCTGTCTCCTCGAGGACGGCCGGATCGTCGCTGCGGTGGCGGAGGAGCGGCTGATCCGAAAGAAACATGCCAACGACATCAATCCGCTCCGGGCGATCGACTACTGCCTCTCCGAGGCGGGGATCACGATGGAGGACCTGACCTGTATCAGCCTCCCCTATGTCCCCCGCCTCAAGCTCAAGGCGCTCATGCCCAACCTCAAGGGGCGCCTCAAGAAGCCGATGTCGCTGCGCCAGCGGGTCTATACCTTCACCGATTACTTCCAGCGGGTGGGGACCGCCTTCGTCGACAACGCGCGCCGCATTCGCAACATCTTCCGGATTCCTCCCCATGTCGAGATCGACCTGGTGCCCCACCACGAGGCCCATGCGGCCTCGGCCTTCTTCTGTTCCGGCTTCGAGGAGAGTTCGGTGATCACCCTCGACGGCGGGGGGGAATACGACTGCACGGTCCTCTGGCATGCGAAGGGAGACGAACTCAAACGCCTGAAGACCTTCACCTACCCCAACTCGCTTGGCCTCTTCTACTCCGTCATGACGGAGTATCTCGGCTTCGGTGCCTACGATGGGGAATACATGGTCATGGGGCTGGCGCCCTACGGCAAGCGAAACCCCGAGATCCTCGAAATCATGTCGAAGTTCTTCGAGATCGGTGACGGCGACTACCGGGTCGATCTCCTGCTGCGCAACCCCGTCTTCTTCGACCAGGCGATCGAGGAGGTCGATCGGTGGCTCCATGCGAGAAGGGAGCGGAGCGAATCGGCCCCGATCACGGAGAAGCAGAAGGATATCGCCTGGGCCCTCCAGCATATGCTCGAGGAGACCGTCCTGCGCCTCGTGGCCCGGAACCACGAGGCGACCGGCTCGAAGAATCTCTGCCTGGCAGGTGGGGTCGCGCTCAACTGCAAGATGAACAAACGGCTCGTGGAGAGCGAATTCGTGGAGAACATCTTCGTCCAGCCCGCCTCCGGGGATGACGGTCTTGCGATCGGTACCGCCCAGGTTTCCCATCGCAAGCGGGGGGTCTTGCCCAGGGAACGCCTCGATCACGTCTATTTCGGTCCCGGCTATACGAACGACGAGATCCGGGAGCGGCTGGAGAAGTTCAAGCTCCACTACGAAACGCTCTCCGACTCGGAACTGATCGAGAAGACCGCCCGACTGCTCGCCGACGACAAGCTCGTGGGCTGGTTCCAGGGGCGGATGGAGTTCGGTCCCCGCGCGCTCGGCAACCGCAGCATCCTGGCCTCTCCGATGAAGCCGGAGATGAAGGACCTCGTCAACGACATCGTCAAGCGACGGGATGGTTGGCGCCCCTTTGCCCCCGTCGTCATGGAGGAGAAGGCGAGTGAGTACTTCGTCAACGCCTTCCCCTCCCCCTTCATGACGATCACCTTCGATGTCCGTCCCGAAGCGCGGGCGAAGATCCCGGCGGTGACACACGTCGATGGCACGGCCCGGATCCAGACGGTCAACGCCCGACAGAACCGGCGCTATTACGATCTCCTCGCCGAGTTCGAGCGGCTCACCGGGTGTGCCGTCCTTCTGAACACCTCCTTCAACCTCAAGGGAGAGCCGATCGTCAACACCCCGGAGGACGCGATCGTCGATTTCTTCCGATCCGGCCTCGACGTCCTGGCCATCGGCAACTTCCTCCTCCACAAGGGGTGAGCTGCGCCCCGCGGCATCCTCGATCCCCGAGTCAGCGAAAAATAGAGTGGGGTCCCGGGGATTCGGGGGCATCGGAGAGAATTGATTCGATATCATCGATGTGGTAGACCGCGGGAAAGGGATTCGTACGCGTCCAGCGGGGGTCGGCTCGCGATCCCCGGGAGTGCGGGAAGAGAGGGCAACGTCGTTTTCGTTGCGGGAAGGAGAAACGATGGGGAAAAACGGCAACTCTGGCGACTTCGCACAAGACTTCATGAAGGAACTCGTACGGCGAAATCCGCATGAACCAGAATTCCAGCAGGCGGTCCAGGAGTTCATCGAAACGGTGACCCCCTTTCTGAAGGAGAACCCGCGTTACCTCCAGGATACGCTCCTCGAGCGGCTGACCGAGCCGGAGCGGATCATCTCTTTTCGCGTTCTCTGGGAGGACGATCGGGGGAACGTGCAGATGAATCGGGGGTGGCGCGTCCAGTTCAACAGTGCGATCGGTCCCTACAAGGGGGGGCTGCGCTTCCATCCTTCGGTGAACGCCTCGATCCTCAAGTTCCTCGCCTTCGAGCAGATCTTCAAGAACTCGCTCACGGGTCTCCCGATGGGGGGGGGGAAGGGGGGCGCCGACTTCGATCCGAAGGGGAAATCGGATCGGGAAGTGATGCGTTTCTGCCATTCGTTCATGAACGAACTCTACCGGCATGTCGGCCCCGAGACCGACATTCCCGCTGGGGATATCGGCGTCGGCGCCCGGGAACTCGGCTTCCTCTTCGGACAGTACAAGCGACTGAGCAACCGCTTCACCGGCTTCCTCACCGGCAAGGGGCTCTCCTACGGCGGAAGCCTCATTCGCAAGGAGGCCACCGGCTACGGCCTCGTCTACTTTACGGAGAACATGCTCAACCACAAGGGAGACTCGCTAAAGGGGAAGATCTGCACAGTCTCCGGTTCGGGCAACGTGGCGATCTACGCCGTGGAGAAGGCCCTCCAGATGGGCGCCCGCGTGATCACGATGTCCGACTCCGGCGGCACGATCCACGACCCGGAGGGGATCAACGAGGAGAAGCTCGAGTGGATCAAGGAACTCAAGGAGGTTCGCCGCGGCCGGATCTACGAATATGCCCGGCACTTTGGGTGCGACTACCTCGAAAACCGGCGCCCCTGGTCGATTCCCTGCGAGGTCGCCCTCCCCTGCGCCACCCAGAACGAGATCAGCCTCGCCGATGCCAAGACGCTGCTCCACAACGGCGTCAAGGTCGTGGCCGAGGGCGCGAACATGCCCACCGCTCTGGCCGGCATCCACGCCTTCCTCGAAAAGAAGATCCTCTATGGCCCGGCCAAAGCCGCCAACGCCGGTGGGGTGGCCGTCTCCGGCCTCGAGCAGTCCCAGAACGCGATGCGTCTCTCCTGGACCCGCGAGGAGGTGAGGGAGAAACTCGAAAAGATCATGCGCTACATCCATGACCAGTGCGTCCGCTACGGTGGGGAGGAGGACGGCTACATCAACTACCTCAAGGGTGCGAACATCGCCGGCTTCGTGAAGGTCGCCGACGCCATGATCGCCCAGGGAATCGTCTGAGGCGAGGGCGCCTCTGCGCATCCGGCGCCCTGAAAGGACGATGCGCCGGCAGGAGATCACGGGAAGAGAAGGGCCGGTGAGCCGACCGTATCCGGGGTCCCCTCGATGAGGGAAGGAGGTCTTCGCGATGGTATCGAACGCCGGAGAGGAGCCTTTGCCGAGGCTCGGGGAGGCAAGCGCCTCCCCCCTCCGAAGGTTCGCCCTGATCTGCGCGCCGGGGGTGAGCCTTCTCTTCCTCGCCTTCGCCGATCTCGACCCTTCCCGCCCGGCGGTGACGCGGACCGCGGCGGTGGCGATCTGGATGGCGATCTGGTGGATGACCGAGGCGGTCCCCCTGGCGGTCACCGCCCTCCTGCCGGTCGTGCTCTACCCCCTCTTGGGGATCATGAAGGGAAAGGGGGTCGCGCCGCTCTACTGTAACGACGTGATCTTCCTCTTCATCGGCGGGTTCCTCGTGGCGCTGGCCATGGAGGCCTGGGGCCTCCACCGGCGGATCGCCCTGCGGATTCTGCTCCTCTCCGGGATGCGGCTGCGCAGCATCCTCCTCGGCTTCATGGGGGCGACCGCGTTCCTTTCGATGTGGATCTCGAACACGGCGACTGCGATGATGATCGTACCGATCGCCATCGCGGTCCTTTCACACATCGAGGAGACGCTGGGAGAGCAGGTGACTCGCAGGTATGGCGCTGCGCTCTTCCTCGCCGTGGCCTACAGCGCCTCGATCGGCGGTTTCGCCACGCTGGTGGGTACGCCCCCCAACCTCTCCTTCGTGCGGATCCTTTCGATCTATTTTCCGAATGTTCCGGAGATCTCCTTCGGGCAGTGGTTCTTTTTCGCCCTTCCGCTCTCCCTCCTCTTTCTCGGGATCGTGTGGGGGGTGCTCTCCTTCCGTTATCTTCGCCGGGGGGGCAACGATACGATCGATCGGGAGATCTTGCGGCGGGAGTACCGGCGTCTGGGTCCGATCCGTTTCGAGGAGACGGTCGTCCTCATCGATTTCATCCTTCTCGCCCTGCTCTGGATCTTCCGGAAGGATATCCGTCTGGGGGGACTCCTCCTTCCCGGCTGGTCGGGGATCTTTCCCGAGAGCGGTTTTCTGACCGACGGGACGGTGGCGATCGCGATGAGTCTCCTCCTCTTCTTCATCCCGGCGAAGGGAGGGGGGCGGATTCTGACCGGGAAGGTCTTCCTCTCCCTCCCCTGGGACATCGTCCTCCTCTTCGGCGGGGGATTCGCGCTGGCCAGCGGCTTCAAGGAATCGGGCCTCTCCTCCTGGATCGGCCAGCGCCTTTCCGGGGTCGAGATGCTCCATCCCCTTCAGGTGATCCTTCTCGTTTCGCTGGCCACGACCTTCCTCACCGAGTTGACCTCGAACACGGCGACCGCGGAGATGCTCCTTCCGATCCTGGCTGCGCTCTCCGTATCGCTCCGTGTCAACCCCCTCCTCCTCATGATCCCGGCAACGCTCTCCTGCTCCTGTGCCTTCATGCTTCCGGTGGCCACACCTCCGAACGCGATCGTCTTCGGGTCGGGACGGCTCCGGATCGGAGAGATGGCCAGGGCCGGACTCGTGCTCAACCTCGTCGGCACGCTCCTGATCGCCCTGAGCGCCTGGTTCCTCCTCCCTGCGATCTTCGGCTTCGACCCCACGCATTTCCCCGAATGGGCGGTGATCGCAAAGTAGCGGATCCGCGCACCCGACGGTGGATATCCCTTCCTCCCCGAATCCCCCGATCCGCGCCGTAACGGGGGGCATTCCCTCTGCCGGAAGAGAGCGCAGGGGAAACGATCCGGAAGAAAAATCGGTCGGCGGAAAAAAAAATTTGCATTCTCATCTCTTTTCGTGTATGCTCCCTTTCAGAACAGCAGAGACCTCCTCTTCGGAGGAGGATCGAAAAAAATTGCCGATATCGGCAACGCCTCCGTTTTAATTTCGAGTGGTTGGTTATCTCGCAGGCGCATTCTCGTAGTCAAGCCACGAAGAGAGACATCGATGAACATTTACGTGGGCAACCTGCCCTACAGCGTGACCGAAGACGATCTGAGAGCCACCTTCACCGAGTACGGTGAGGTCGCGAGTGTGAACATCATCATGGACCGGTTCACCGGTCAGTCGAAGGGATTCGGCTTCGTCGAGATGCCGGACAACTCCGAGGCCGACGGCGCGATCAAGGCGCTCAACGAAACCTCGCTTCAGGGCCGGAACATCAAGGTGAACCAGGCCAAGCCCCGCGGCGATCGCCCCGCGCGCAGACCACGCTGGTAGGGAGATGTCCAGACCGACGTGACGCCCCCTCCCGAAGCGCCTCCCCCTCCCCCTTTCCGACCTTCTCCCTTCAGATCTCTTTTCCCTGACTTCGGCCTTGCCTCGTCTCCTTTGCGATCGGGGTGAGGTCCCCGCGGGAAATCCTTTCGCTCCTTCCCTTCGTAGTGTCCGGCAGCGAGACCTCGATTCTACCCTTCGGGGGGAATCCTCGATCCCCGAGTCAGCGGAGAACCATTCGAGCATCGTACGGGGGAAAGCGCCTCTCCCCCTCCGGCAGCGTCGATCCTCGCTTTTCGGTACTCCCTCTTTGTCCGGGGATTGGGGGGCATTTGCTCACCTTGACCCCGCTGAAACGAGCGTGTTAGACTCTTCACATGACCTGACGCCCGATCGTCGCGGGAGCGATCGACGATCCCTCCCGCTCGGGGAGAGGCCCCTCGGAAGCCAGCGGGTGACCAGACAACGAAGATGCATGGAAAGATC
>CAZTSL010000015.1:0-15806 GCA_964616915.1 uncultured bacterium | reverse complement strand
AGAGGCCCCTCGGAAGCCAGCGGGTGACCAGACAACGAAGATGCATGGAAAGATCGAGATGATGAAACGACATGGAGCGATCCTGGGACTCTTCCTCTTCCTCACGACGGCAGGGAGGGCGTGGCGTGGAGAGGCCCAGACGATCGAGAATTTCGAATCGGGCGTGGTCAACGAGTCCGTGGAGTCGGGGTATTACTGGAAACGGACGGACAACGCAGGAACGTTCGTGTGGGACGTCTCGGACCGGCAGGGGGCAGCCGGAAGTTCCAGGAGCCTCGAGATGACGGTCCTCGAAGGTTCTCCCTACTTCTGGTATCTCAACTCCCTCGATCAGGACGCCTACGTCACGGCGGAGCCGGCCAACCGGCTCAGTTTCTACGTCAAGTTTCCGAAGGACTGGATGCGGTTCGTTGCGGACGATCCGGAAAAGGCCTACAACTTCCACGTGGGGACCTATCACCGGGATCCGAACGTGTCGGGTTCGCACGAGACGCACAACTGGCACTTCTACTATCATCTCAAGTTCGACGTTCGGGACGAGGAATGGATTCACGTCGTGCTCACTCCCTGGGTTCAGCACCAGCGGGGGGTGGACGCCTGGAATCCGGGCGTGGCCCCCACACGACCGGTCGCGGATTTCTTCGGAAGCTTGAGCCGCCTCTACTTCACGGGGCTCCCCTACCATACCGACGCGGGGGTGGGGTATCCCTACCGGGTCTACTTCGACGAATTCCGATTCTACTACGAGAACGACTTCGTGGTGATGGAGCCGGAAACGTTGCGGGGATGGGGCATGCCGGGGAGGACGCTCTACTATCCGGTCACGGTCTTCAACACCGATCCGGCGCGGTCCCAGGTCTTCGGGTTGGCCACGAGCAGTCACCTCGAGAATGCGAGCAACTACTGGAGCCATGACGTACGGATCTACCGGGATGCGAATGGGGATGGCGTCTGTCTCCCCTCGGAGCACCAGGAGGTGGCCACGACCGGAGAGATTCCGCCACGGGGGGCCGCGCATCTCTGTGTGGCGGTCTTCCTCCAGACCTCGGGGGTGCGTTATCATCCCGACGCCCGTCTCCACACGACCGTGATCGCCTGGCGCAAGTCGCCGCCCTTCGAGGCGGATCCGCACATCATGCCCGTTTCCACGAATTTCGGGGTCGTGCCGGGGACGCCCGCGGCGGCGACCTCGATCGTCACGGAAGTGGGGCCTGCGCTCCCGGTGGTTCCCGTGACCGAGCCGGTTCGGGACCTCTCCGTGATTGCGGCAGGGAAGGACCGGTTCACGTTGAGTTGGACGGTGCCCAAGGGGGCACGGCGCTACGATATCCGGTATGCCATCGGGAACGAGGTGGATTTCGAGAGCGGGATTCCTCTCCCCGGCGAGCCTGCGCCCCTCCCCGAAGGGGCCACCCAGATCTGGACGACCCCACCCCACTTCGAGGCGGGAAAGAGCTATGCTTTCGTCATGAAGGTCTTCGGGGAGGGACATCCGCGCTACGGTGCCTGGGAAGGGGTCGCGCTCTCCGCGCGGGTGCCTCCTTCCAACGTGGCCCGGGGGAACACGATCGTACCGAAGGGGGGGAACGTTCCCCCCACACCGCGGATCCGGGTCACTCCGATCGAGGGGGAGAGCCCGCTGGCCGTCACCTTCGATGCCACGGGGAGTTCCGATCCGGATGGAACGATCCTCTATACGGTGTGGCGCTTCGACGACGGTTCGATCGCCACCGCTCCCCGGGTGACGAAGACGTTCACCCACATCGGCACACACCCGGTCCGGCTGAGCCTCATCGACGACGGAGGAATGACGGGGGAAGGGGAGACGACGGTGACGGTCCTGCCGGGAGAGGAAGGGACCCTCGAGATCCCTGTCCAGACGGTCCGCCTCCTCTACCAGGGAGAACCCAAACGCGTCTTCGGAGGTGAAGCCTGGATGGGGCGGGTAGGGAACTACGGGGGAAGGAACCGACTCTACCTGGCCTTCGATCTTTCGGAGATCCCTCCGGATGCTACGATCCTTTCGGCGAAGCTGCGTCTCTTCCAGACGATGACGGAGAACGCCGAGGGCCATCCGCACGCCCTCTATCGCGTCCTCAAACCGGTCGATGCGGCGCATGTCACCTGGCGGGAATACGCGGCGGGGAGCCCATGGGAACGTCCCGGCGCGCTTGGCCCCTCCGATGCGGAACCGATCGGTGACGTCCTCCTCCTCGACGCTCAGAGCGGCGTCTATCGCAGATGGAACGTCCTGCCGGCCCTTCAGTACTGGCGGGAACACCCCGAGGAGAACCACGGCCTGCTCCTCGTCTGTAAACGGGAACGGAAGGGGAACGTCCGTTATGCCACCGATGCGGCGCAGGATGTCGCCGCTCGTCCGATCCTCGAAGTCACCTACCGGCGCCCATGAGGTGCTCCCCCCCCCCCCCACTCCAGAGACGCAGCGCCGTGATGATCCCCCAGAACCACCCCTCGTAGAGGAGGGCGAGGAGAGGGGATGCGAGCATCAGACAGAGGACGCGGCTGCGGTTCTTCCAGGCTCGATTGAGGAGGAAGTGAAAGGTGAGGGCAAAGAGCCCTCCTCCCCCTGCATGGGCCACGGCCAGGAGGCATGCTGCGCCCTCCCTCCGCATCGTGTCCCCCCCCTCCAGCAGGAGGGGCCAGGCGATCAGCCCCGTGCGCGACCAGACCTCCGAGAGGGCAAGGGACAAGATCCCCACCACCACGGGGAACACGCCCAATACCGGGCCCGCTCGTCTCCCCGACGAGAGCGATCCCCCCAGCAACCCCTCCGCAAGGTAGAGGGCGATGTAGAGCAGATAGCTCCACCACAGACCGACCGTCACCGGCACATTCGCCAGGAACCAGAAGCCACTCTCCAGACGATAGAGATCGTTCCACGCCATCGCCATCTCTTCGGCAAAGACCCCGAAGAGGAAGGCCGGCAAGAAGAAGAGGAGAAAGAACTCCCGCCCCTGCACCTTCCATCCGTGAAGCCAGCAGAGAAACATCACCACGATGAAGATCGACTCGCAGATCGGGATCATGGTTCCTCCCCGGAAGCAGGGCTCACGATTGCCCCTTCACGAACGCTTCCGGAAGGGATGAGGGATGTATTCCGGATAGAGCACGTTGACCCAACGCCAGAGCTGAACCCCAAAGAAAAGGGCGAGCAGCAGGAGGAGGGGCAGCCAGGATGGCCATGGGCTTCCTGTCACACCCCGGCGATATCCCTCCCACCATCCCCCGCCGAGCAGGATGGCGAGCGAAAGGATGGGGATCTGAAAAAAGAAGAAAGCACCGCGCATATCCCTCTCCTCCCCTCGAAGGTCCCTTGGGAAACCGCCCGAGTTTAACCTTTCGAGCCCACTTTTGCAATCCATCGACGCCTTTGGGCGCACATCCCCCGAAATCTTCCCGAGACGAAGAGGTTCGAAGTTGCTCTCCACTCCTGCCCATCCGTTCCCCATTTCGAGATTCGTATGATATTCTACAGGAAAGGGGAAGGGGTGTGATTTTTTTCGACACGATTTGCCCCCCAAACGAGACTGATTTCTTTGACCCACGAGAAAGCCGAGGTCCTTCCCGCAGGGGGCGTCTCCGTAGGGTGCGCATCGATGCGGGAGGGAGGAATGTTCGCGAAGTCCGAGGGGAGCCCAGCAACCCACCCGACGATCGAGAGAGAGGGCGACATGCCGACAACGACGAGCCAACCGACCGGGCATCCCGCCGCGCAGCGGATGCAAGAGAAGAACGTCTCCTCTGGATCCGGGAAGGAGGACGACGTTCCATCCGAGCTTCCCTCCGCGCGAGGGGAAGGGGACATCCCCGAAGGGAACGATGCCGAAGAGGAACGTTTGCGTCGAGAGAAGATCCGCAGGAAGATCGAGGGGTTCAAGGAACGGATCACGGCGAACCTTCTGAGGAACTACCCCGACACGGATCCCGAGCGGATCTCCCAGGCGATCGATCTGGCCTGCGAACTCCACGGCAATCAGCTTCGCAAGAGCGGAAACCCCTTCATCTACCATCCCCTCTCCGTGGCGGAGTTCGTCTCCGAGGATCTCGACGAGAAGGCGGTGCTCATGGCGATCTTCCACGACGCGATCGAGGACACGAACATCTCCCGGGAGGAGTTGGCCAGGCAATTCGGGGATATCGCCGATGGCGTCGAGGGATTGACGAAGATCCGGAACCTCGACCCGCGGGAGAAGAAGAAGAACCTCCTCGAGACGTATCACAAGATCTTCGCCCATGCGGCGCAGGCCCAGGACTTCCGGGCCATGATCGTGAAGCTCTACGACCGCCTGCACAACCTCTCCGAACTCCAGTACCTCCCTCCCCACAAGCAGCAGCGCATCAGCCGGGAGAGCCTCGAGATCTATGCGCCGATCGCCAAACGCCTGGGTCTCAACGACCTGCATCGCAGACTCGTCGATACCGCGCTTTCGTTCTACTTTGCGAAACGGGCGGTGCTCGTCCGGCAGCAGATCGAGAAGGCCCGCCGAAAGCTCGAGCCACAGGCATTGCAGCGCCTCGCGAGGCTTCGGGGATGCTTCGAGCGTTCCCCCCTCGAAGCAAAGGTCGAGGTCGTCTGGCATGACAGTCTGGGGGACTACTACGTCCCCGGGCCGGGGAACATGGGGAAACTCGAGTTCGGCAACCACGACGACCTGGCGATGTACCGGGTGATCGTCCCGGACGTACTGTCGGTCTACACGGCCCTTGGCGTGCTCCACACGAACTTCCGCGCCTTGCCGACGAAATTCAAGGACTACATCTCCACTCCCAAGGCCAACGGCGAACAACGTCTCCTCACGACCCTCTTCATCGAGCGGGAGAAACCGATTCAGGTCGAGATCGTCACCCCCGAGATGCTCGAGCGGAACTGCAAAGGGATCCTGCTCCAGTGGAAGAAGGATTCGGGAGATCTGAGCACCTTCTACAAGAATTACCTGCGCCTCGTCGAGATCATGGTGGAAAACGACGAGGTGATGGAACTCGAGGATGTGAAGCGCTCGGTGATTCCGGACGAGATCACGGTGCTTTCCCCGAAGGGGGAGCCCTTCACCTTTCCGAAGGGGGCGACCTGTCTCGACTTCGCCTACCGGATCCATACGACCGAGGTCGGGCCCCGATGCAGCGGCGCGATCATCAACGGGGAGCGAAAACCGATCGACACCCTCCTCCAGGATGGGGACACCGTGGAGATCCTCACGAGTCCGCACGTCAAGCCCCGGGAGATCTGGCTCGATTACACGGTGACCACCCGGGCCCACCTCTGGATCCGGAAATCGCTCAAGCAGCAGCGTCGCCAGCGTGCCGTGGAGGTGGGGCGTCTCTTCTTCGAGCAGGCGCTGGCCCCCTACAAGCTCTCTCTCGATGCGGTGTTGCGCCACGAAGGGTTCCGTCGTTACCTCGAAACGAAGGGACTCTCCGAGGAGGCCTTCTTCGAGCAGTTCGGTTTCCGCCACATCACCGCAAAGGAGGTTTTGCGCCAGAGTGGCCTCGTTTCCGCACGAGAAGTGCGGGACGGCGGGCAGGGGAGATTCTTCGGACGTCTCCTCGCCAAACGGCCGGTCTTCAGGATCCGGGATATCAACGACGTCTTCGTCCGGTACGCGAAATGTTGCAACCCACTCCCCGGGGATCCGATCGTGGGGTATCACAAACCGGGGGGGTGTATCACGGTTCACCGCGAAAACTGCACCGATCTCCTCAAGCTCAAGGAAGAGGGAAAGATCGATGTCTCCTGGAACATCGAGAAGAAGATCCACGCCCCCCAGCTCTTCGTGATCACCGAGGACAAGGAAGGGATGCTCCACCAGGTCTCCAAGGCGGTCTCTTCGCACCATGTCAACATCTCGGACCTGAAGGTCAAGATCGAGAAGGGGAAGGGATTCTTCCGCCTCAAGCTCGATCTCGACAGCCTCGACCTCCTCAAACGGATCGTAGAGAAGGTCCGGCGTATCGATGGGGTACTGGAGGTGGATGTTCGCCTGGAAAAGGAAGCGCTCCCCCCGAAGAAGATGGACCCCGTCCGCTGAAAATCCCTCCCCTCGGCTTGACATCTCCCCCCCGAACGCTATCCTTTTCTCCAGGGTTGCCGTCATCCATTCTTTTCTTTCCGCCCACGAGGAGGCAGGTGTGCGCAGGAGAAGCGGGGAAGCGTTCAAGCTCATCTCCCCCTTCGAGCCACGGGGGGATCAGCCGGCGGCGATCGCGCGGTTGACCGAGGGGCTTCGCAGGGGGCAGAAGGATCAGGTCCTCCTTGGGGTGACCGGATCGGGCAAGACCTTCACGATGTCGCACATCATCGCCAACCTCAACCGCCCGACCCTCGTCATCGCTCCGAACAAGACCCTGGCCGCCCAGCTCTACACGGAGTTCCGGACCTTCTTCCCCGACAATGCCGTGGAATACTTCGTGAGCTACTACGACTACTACCAGCCGGAGGCCTACATCCCGGAGACGGATACGCTGATCGAGAAGGATGCCGCGATCAACGAAGAGATCGATAAGTTGCGCCATTCGGCCACCCGTTCCGTGCTCACCCGTAACGACTGCCTCGTCGTGGCCAGCGTCTCCTGCATCTATGGCCTCGGCTCTCCGGAGAGCTACGGCGAGATGATGCTCTACCTGCGCGAGGGGGACGAGATCTCGCGGTCGGAGATCGTGACGAAGCTCGTCGATATCCAGTACCAGCGCAACGATATCGATTTCCGTCGGGGAACCTTCCGCGTGCGGGGGGACGTGATCGAAATCATCCCCGCCTACGAGGAGAAGAAGGGGATCCGTATCGAACTCTTCGGGGACGAGGTCGAGGCGATCTGCGAGATCGATCCGTTGCGGGGGAAGGTCCTGCGCCGCCTGGCGCATGTCGCGGTCTACCCTTCGAGCCACTACGTCGCCCCAGAGGCGACGATGAAACGGGCGATCGCAGCGATCCGGGAGGAACTCGACGAACGAATCGCCGAGTTCCTCGCCGCAGGGAAGCTCCTCGAGGCCCAGCGTCTCGAAACTCGGACGCGCTACGACCTCGAACTCCTCGAGGAGATCGGGTTTTGCCGGGGGATCGAAAACTACTCCCGCCACCTCGACGGCCGTCGGCCGGGAGAACCGCCGGCCACGCTCCTCGATTACTTCCCTCAAGATTTCCTCCTCTTCATCGACGAGAGCCACATCACGATCCCGCAGCTCCACGGGATGTATCGGGGGGACCGGGCCCGCAAGGAGACGCTCGTCGAGCATGGTTTCCGCCTCCCCAGCGCCCTCGACAACCGTCCCTTGCGTTTCGAGGAGTTCTGCGCGGCCGTGAACCAGGTGGTCTACGTCTCGGCCACCCCTGGCCCCTACGAGATCGAGCGCTGCGGGGGGAATGGGAGTCCCTCGATCGTGGAACAGGTGATCCGCCCCACGGGATTGATGGATCCCGAAATCGAGGTGCGTCCCGCCGCCGGTCAGGTCGATGATCTTCTCTCCGAGATCCGCGCCCGCGTGGCCCGCCAGGAGCGGGTGCTCGTCACGACGCTCACGAAGCGGATGGCCGAACACCTCACGGAATACTACCGTGAGGTGGGGGTACGGGTGCGCTACCTCCACGCCGACATCGATACGCTCACCCGAACGGAGATCATCCGCGATTTGCGGCTCGGGGAGTTCGACGTCCTCGTGGGGATCAACCTCCTGCGGGAGGGGCTCGATCTTCCCGAGGTCTCCCTCGTGGCGATCCTCGATGCGGACAAGGAGGGCTTCCTGCGCTCCGAGCGCTCCCTCATCCAGACCTGCGGCCGCGCGGCCCGCAACGCAGCCGGGAAGGTGATCCTCTACGGAGACGAGGTCACCGACGCCATGGCGCGCGCGATCTCGGAGACGAAGCGCCGCCGCGAGATCCAGGCCACCTACAACGCCAGGCATGGGATCACTCCGGAGACGATCCGCAAAGCGATCCCCGAGGCCCTCTGTCAGCTCTACGAGGCGGACGACGTCGAAGTCGCCGACCCCCCAAAGGAGGGGGGGACGCAGGACGCACTCGACCCCGACGTACTCGAAGCGCAGATCGAACGGTTGACCCGGCAGATGGAGCTTGCCGCCGAACGGCTCGCCTTCGAGGAGGCCGCCGTGCTGCGGGACGAGATTCGGAGGCTCCAGCGGCAGCGGCTCGATGCCCGAGGTATCCGGTGATCGCACTTCTGACCGATTTCTTTACACATCTGCCCCTTCCACTCTCGATCCTGCTGGGCATTCTTCTCCTCTGCGGCACCGGTTACCCTCTCCTGCGGAGGTTTCGTCCCCCCCAGACGGAGCTTCCCACCGAAGTCGAGGCACCTCCTGTCGAACGGAGCGTGGAGGAATGCTTCGCCTTTCTCTCCGAAAACCTCCGGAAGCTCGTCGATGCGATCGATCCGGAGCGTTTTCCCGAGGCGCGCCGCATCCTCTCGGGGTATCTCGAGAATCTCACACAGCCCTTTCTCCTCGTCGTCTTCGGGGAGTTCAATGCGGGGAAGTCCTCCTTCATCAACGCCTTCCTTGGCAGCGAGATCCTGCGTACGGGGATCCTGCCCACGACGGCCACGATCAATCTGATCGAGAAGGGTCCTCCCGGTGATCCACTCGTGACGTTCCGGGACGGGCGGGAGGAGCGGATGAGCGTGGCGCAGCTCGACGACCTCTCGAAGAAGGACCCCCTTTCGATCTCGCACGTGACCTGGACCTTCCCCGCCGAACGTCTCGACGAGGTTCGTCTCGTCGATACCCCGGGGCTCAACTCCGTCTTCGAGGAACACGAGTCTGCCACTCTCGACTTCATCGACCGTGCCGATGCCATCCTCTGGCTCTTCCACCCCCACCAGGGGGGGAGTGACACGGAGCGCACCTACCTCGAGCGGATCAAGAAGCTGGGAAAGAGCGTCATCGGGATCATCAGCCACAAGGATGCGCTCACGCCCGAGGAACTCGAACAACTCGCCGGCTTTCTGCAGACCCATTTCGGCGCCTACCTCGAGACCCTTCTGCCCGTTTCCGCCCTGGAAGCCTTGAGCGCCCGCAAAGCAGAGGATGCCGAGGCGCTGGCGGCCAGCGGCATGGGCGCAATCGATGCCTATCTCGAAGAAAACCTCTTCGAGCGGGTCCACCGTGCGAAGATCGAGGCCACGATCCGATCGATCCAGGCGATCCTCGGAACCCTTCGCGAGGAACTCGTGCGGGAGGAGGAGGAGGTCGGCGCGCTTCACGCCCGGCTGGGGAGGTTGAAGGCGCGCCTGGCGCAAGAGGGGGGGCGCCTCGAACGGGAACTTCGTCGGCGCACCGCGCACACGGTCCGCCGGGCCCTGGAGGCCCCGAAGCGGGAAGTGATGGCGGAGATCGAACGGGCCTTCCATCCCCATCGCCTTCTCTGGACGCTGCTGCGGCGGGGGGGGCGGGTCGCGCTTCCCCTTTCGGCTTTCCTCCCGGAGGAGATCTTCCGGGAGGGGGAAGCCCGACTGCTGCAGAAGAGCCGGCATCTCCTCGAGGAACGCTGGAATCTCGCTCGCAGCACGATCCTCCTCGATCTCAAGATCGAAGCGGCGCAAGGGGAACACTCCCACCCCGGGATCCCGAGAAAAGGGGAGGAGGCAGCGCTCGTCCTCCCCGACCCTCCCGCGCCTCCCCCGCCAGAACGCTTTCCTGCCCTCGTCATCGAGCTGAAATGGCGGGAGATCCTCCGCCATCCTTCCCGGATCGGAGAGACGAAAAGAGCCTTCGAAGAGAGGGCCGAGCGGACGATCGAACGGATCGCACGCCGGCGTCGGGGCCTGCTCCTCGGCCGGCTCCTCCCCTTGAACCGGCGGGGGTTCGAGGAGACCCTCGAGGCCGTGGCGCCCTGGGTGCTCGGCCCTTACGGCACGGTTGCCGCGCTGGAGGCGGAGATGAAACGGTTACGAGAGGGGCGGGAAGCCCTCGACCGGCTCGGGGAACTCTTCTCCTGAAGTCGTGCAGGATCAGCGTCGGCGCTCACCCTCCTTGCGGGGGGCGCCTGCCTGCGCCGCAGATGACGTACGTCCCTCCATGACCGCGACAGATCCAAACGCGATGAGGAGGAGGAAGGGGGGAAGGAGGTGACGGGTGGCATCCCCTTTCGGAAGGGAGGGGGTTGATTTTGCCTGGGGGGCCACCAGCTCGATCGGAGGGGAGGGGGCCGAAGCCGCGGCGATCTCATGCCACGAAGCCACGTTTCCCACGATCATTCCCCCAACGCTCCCCACGAGGAGGAAGATCGGCGCGATCCGCCCCCGCAAGGGGACGAGCCTCTGCGGGATCGGCGGGAGGAGGAGGAGGAGCGGGGAGAGGACGAACGCGACGAGGAAGCGGTTGATCACTGTAAGATTCGCGATGATCGCAAAAGGGGCACGCTCGAGACAATCGTAACCCCACCCCACGACCACCGCGGCCGCGCTCTCCACGAGCGCCAGGAGGAAGAGGAGCCGCCAGAGATCGCGGAAGCGGAGCGTGATCCCCCCCCCCCCCCCCAGCGCTCCCCATAGCGGCCGGGGCAGCCACCCGAGGAGGAAATCGCCGGCCATGAGAAAGGGGATCAAGGGATCCGGGCCTCGTAGGATCTCGAAGAGACCGCAACCCATCGCGCTCCCCACGCCCGCTGGGAGTGGCCCCCAGGCGAAGGCGGCGAAGACCGGAAAGGCGCTCGCCGGTTCGAGGCTGGACCATCCCGAAATCTCCGCCAGGGCCTTCCCCCCTCCCTTCAGCAGGAGGGTGATCCCTGCAATCGTTGCGATGCGAAGGGCCATCCGAAAAATGGGGTTTCCCTCCTCTCCGTGGCAGGACCCTCTTGCGTCTCACGACGCATCACGATCCGTTCCGGTGGGCGCCATTGCGGTGACGGGACCCACCCCTCTGCGTCATGGATCAGAACCACCCGAACTCGAGCGAAAAGAGGCTCGAGATCCCACCGATGTCGAAGGCATCGAGGCCATCGACATCGACCCCCCACGGCAAACGGTAGCTCATCCCGAGGTTGCAGCGCAGGTGTTCGAGCAGATCGATCGAGAGGTTCACCCCAGGCTCTTCGATGAAGACCGTATCGGCGTTGTTCTCATCGACTTCGAAGGCCTGATTCTGGTTCGAAGTCTCCGCGATGTTCAGGTTCTTGAAGTTCACACCGCCGGCGCCAAGCAGGTTCGTGACGGAGAGGGCCAAACGCCCCCGGCGCCAGACAAGGTAGGTGAGTTCGATCCCGAGGTAGGCCATGTTGAGCCGAAGGGGGGTGCCAGGTTCGAAGTCTTCGGTGGCGACGTTCTCCATCTCGATCCCGGAGGTGAGGCTGTAGCCGGCAAGACCGAGGGAGAATACGTGATGGATGATCCACCCCCCCCGTCCTCCGAAGAGCCAACCGAGTTGCCCATCGATCAGGGCCGGCTTGAGCGTCACGCCTCCGAAGCCGCCGCTGTCACCATCGAGGACGATGTCGATCGGCTCTTGCGGCGGAGGGGGGGGCGGAGCCTGGGCAAAGAGCCGGGGGCATGCAAGGAGGAGGAAGAAGAGTCCCGGGATGACGATTCGGTACAACAACGAACGAGGCCCTTTCAGAATCCGAGATACCAGCCGTACTGCTTGTAGTAGTGAAGGAGGATCCAGATGTAGAAGCGGGGCCACCCCGCGTTCTCGGCGCCGGTGGCCCAGTGTTGCGACCCCCACTGGCACATTCCCCGGCCATGCCCGTTGGCGCCCCGGCCACAGTCCACCGGATCGTAGAGGCAGGTGCCGGTGTAGCAGTCCCCGCATCCGGTATTGTTGTTCTCCGCGGAGTATTCGCTACGCGCGATCTCCCACGATTCGTCGAGGAGGTACTGCCCGATCGTGATGTTCGTGGCCGCGTCGGTCGAGGGGTAGGTGGCCTCCCCATAGGTCTGGCAGCAACCGTTCGAGCAGATGTCGTAGTTCTCGTCGATCGGATGGAGGGCATGCCATCCACCGTAGCTGCGCACGGCCACCGCGCCGGCACGCAGGGAGTTGTAGTGCCAGGTGGCGATCCATTCCGCGGGAAGGACGTGTTTGACGTAGGTCTGCATCGACATGACGAGCACGGAGGAGCACGAGCGGCAACTGCACGACATCCCGACGCGGATACTCGTCGGCCGCGTCGCGTTCGTCTCTGTGGGGACGGCCAGGTCGAGGGGGGGGGCATCGGCCTCTTCGTTCGGTTCCCCCGGCTCCAGATCCTCGGGGCGGATCGGCAGCAGCCTTTCGTCGAAGGCCCAGGCGGCCGCATTCCCCCGTTCCTCCGCTTCATCGATGATCTCGGGGAGGGGGGCGAAACCGGCACGCAGCCGGAAGCGGTAGACTTTCTGACTCCCCGGGAGGAGTGCGACGCGTTCCCGGCGCAGGGGGACGTAGCCTTCCCGCGATACGAGAAGCGTTCCGGTGGGGGGGGCCTTGGGGTCGAAGGTGTGGACCGGAACACCGAGGATGAAGAACCCCCGATCGTCCGTCTCCATGCCAAGCTCGGTGCCGGGAAGCGACACTTCCGCGCCGGGAAGGGGGATTCCTCTTTCGTCGTCCACGACGTAGCCGGCGATCACGGCCATCCCTTTCTCCCCTCCGGCGAACGCCTTCAGCCGCGCCGGGGAGACCGTTTCGGGAAGCGCCACCCGATCGAGGAGCACCGTCGTGGGAAGGGGGGCTTCCTCTCCGATGATCCCCTTCATCTCGATCGTGCGGTACCCCGGCGCTGCGATCGCGATCGTGTGGACACCCCGTTCGAGCGTGAGCGTGGCGCGATCCCCGGTGAACCTCCTGAAAGGAACGCCATCGATGAGGATCTTCGCCGGGGTCACCGCAGTGCCGGTGACGCTGTCCCGGAAGCGGAGTTCGAGATCGTGAAAGGGAACGTTGGGGGTCGTCTCCCGGGCGAAGAGGGAAAGGTGGGGAGAGAAGAGGAGCAGAAACAAGAGGGGAACGACGCGACGCATGGCGCACCTCCTTCGGTCTTCCTGGCCTTTTTGGCCCCTCCCCAGCTTGGAATCTCCTCAGGGGATCGGGCGAGACGATACTTTGGGGCATGCCTTCGGTATACCCAGGATCTTCCTCCTCAGGGGATCGGACGACTCGATTCTCCAGGCGCGGCGATGATGAACTTGAAGCGTTCGTTCACGTTCACGCCCCCCTCGTCGAGTTCGCAGCGGTACCAGTTGGCGGGGTCCATTCCGTCACCGGGGATGGGGTTGCGTTCCATCGAATAGTTGCACCCCTCGGGTGCTTCTCCCGGGAAGTCGGGCGGACACGGGGCGCGACCTCCGTAGTAGGGAGGGGTGGCATAGGCGTAGGGGGCCAGTTCCGAAAGGGTCATCTCTTCGGGGTTTCGCCCGTCGGCGGCCAGGCGTTCCCGGTCGAGCCCCCCCCCTGCGATGTCGATGACGTTCCCACGGTTGTCCCGAAGGAAGATCACGAATCCGCTGTTCTTGATGTTGAGCCGGGGGAAGCGGGGATCGTTGGCGAGATTGAGCACGTAGTCGGGGTGGAGGAAGGCCTGCGTGCGCTGTTGCGGCTCGGTGTCGCTGAAGGGCTCGAGGTTGTGGTCCACGACGAAGAAGAAGTCGTTCGGTTCGATATAGGTGCCTGGCGCAAATCCGAAGACCGCATCGGGACCGTAGGAGATCGTCCAGAAGGAGATATCGATGCGGCGGTCCGTCATGTTGCGCAACTCGATGAACTCGTCGTTCGACTGCTCGCGAACCGCGCCGGAGTGATCGGTCGGATCGGGCTCTCCGTTCCAGCCGTCCCAGTGGACCTCGCTGATGACGACGCTCTGCTCGTGGATCACGTCCTCCGTGTCGGGTTCTCCGTTGTACGTGTCGAGGTTGTCGCCGTCGAGGGGGAGGGAATCGAACCAGTAACGCTCGAAGCGTTCCTCGAAGAGATCCGTGATCCGTTTCCCCCGCAGGACCATCATGAACTCGTCGTTGGCGATCGTGGCGGTAGAGGACCAGTTGAACGAGCCGGTCAGGACCCGGGCGCGTTCTGGATCGTTGCCGTCGAGCATCATCGTCTTGTGGTGCAAGCGGCCGCCGCTGAGCTGATAGTCCCCCGGTTTCACGGAGTTCTCGAGGGTTTCCCGCCGCAGTGGGACACCATGCATCGCCATACGGTACACTTCGTGGTAGGGACCGTTGCCGTGGAGCTGGGAGCGGTCGAGAACCCCGCGGACATCGAGTCCCTCATGGAACTTGCCGATGAAGGCCGATCCCACCTGGTCCTTCGTGAAGGCGAAGATGTTGAAGTGGATGCTGTCGGTGGCCTCCTCCACCTCCTCGAGGATCCGTCCCATCGGGTTCTCCTGGGGGGAGAAGTAGACCTCCACGATCGTATCCCCTACCACATAGCGGTTTCCGTTGTCGAGGGGGTGCTTGGCGGTGGAGAAGCGTCCCGAGAACATCTGCTCGAATTCCGCCGTGAAATCGGCCGCGACCTGGGGAGAGTCGATGAAGAGGAAATGGTTCGCATCCCGAAAGAAGCTCGAGAAGGAGTAGTTCGCGCTGGCGGCGATCACGAAACGGTGGTCGATGACGAGGAATTTCTCGTGCATGAGGTGATCGATGTTGCCGGCGACCATCGGGATGTCGTTTTCGAGGAAGATCTCGTAGCCGGCGTTTCCGAAGACCATGTGGCGGGCATCCCCGACGAAGCGGACTTTCACCCCCCGCTCGCGGTAGGCGCGCACGATCGCTTCGGCGGTCGGCGTGTGGCTGAACGACATCGTGGCGAAATCGATCGATTCGGTCGCATGGTCGAGCATCCGGAGGATTTTCCGCTCCACTTCCGGATCGATCGCATTCTCCTGCCGGGTGCCGGGATAGGTGAAGAGGAGATCGACCTTCTTGCACTGGGGGGGGAGCGTCTCGGCATCGGAGAAACCCAGACAATCTTCCATGGCGAAATCTTTCCGTCCCGATTCCCCGCCGGGGAGACACCCCGCAGCAACGAGGAGGAACGCAATCGTCCAGCATCGGTGGAGATGGTTCATCGCGCGATCTTTCCTTCCATGCGCATCCGGTTCCGGTGGATGCTTCGGTCTTCAATCCTGGCGCGGGGGGCGTTGCACGATCTCGCCCTTCCTGCGGATCAGGGGGATGGTGCCCGATCGTCGAGGAGATCGAGGAGTTCGGAGAAATCGGAGATCGTGTGGGTGGGTGGGGGATATCCTTCGGGGAAACCGCGCCCCCGCCGAGCGATCCAGCAGGTCTCCATGCCCAGCGCCCGGGCCCCTTCGATATCCGCCTCCGGCGTGTCCCCCACGAAGAGAACGGTTTGCGGCGCCACCTCGACTTCCTCGAGGGATTTTTGGAAGATCCCGGGATGGGGTTTGATGTAGCCCACCTCTCCGGAGAAGCTCACCGACCGGAAGAAGCGCCGGATACCGAGCCGTTCGAGGAGTACCCATCCTCCAGTGGCGTGGTCGAAGTTCGAGACGAGGGCAAGCGGGTAGCGCGTCGCCAGCGTTTCGAGTTCCTCCCGATAGGGGAAATGGGTACAGGAGAGGAGATGGCGGATATGTTCCTCGGCCAGTTGCCTGCTCAAACCATCCCGATCGGGAATCCCCAGCCGTTCGAGGAGACGGGCGAAACGTTCGGTGGAAGGGATCTCTCGAAAAGACACCCGCTTGCGCTGGAAGAGTTCTTCGTGCAACGCGAGCATCGTGCTCCCGAAGCGAGGGAGGGTGGGAAGCAGCCTGCGTTCCTCGAGCGGCAGGGAACGGCGCAGAACGTCATAGAGGTAGGGGAGGGTGGAACGGATCTCCCGGCCATCGACCCGAA
>CAZTSL010000014.1:23353-49982 GCA_964616915.1 uncultured bacterium | reverse complement strand
ACCGCCCCTACGGCCACGTCGACCAAACGCAAACCATTGGGGCGGTTGATCGGGGTGCTTGCTCCCCCTTGCAGGGGGGAGGAAAAGCTGGTATCATGCCGCCGGTTTCTGGAAGCTCTCGCCATCGGAGGGGGAGAAGGCTGCCCCATGCCCTACTATCGGATTCTCGTCGTCGAGGACGATGAGCGGATCGCTTCCGCCCTGGAGCGGATCCTCTCTCGCAACAGCTACGAGGTCACGATCTCGGAGCGGGGGGAGGCGGCGTCCGTGCGGATGAAGGAAACTCTCTTCGATCTCATCCTCGTTTCCGCACATCTTCCCGACATGCGGGGGGTGGAACTCTTCGAACGATTCCGGGACGTGCTTCCGGAGGCGCTCTGGATCCTCCTCGTGGAGCAGGCCGACGACTTCGAGGAGACCCTCCCCTCGCTGGAACGCAGCGGTTTCTACCAGTTCCTGCCGAAACCCTTCGAGGCGCGGATGCTGCTGAAGACGGTGGAGAACGCCCTGCAGAACCGGGAGAACCTGCGCGCCCTCTCCCTCCTCGAGGCGGAACTCGAAGCCAAGACCCAGGAACTGATCGAGCAGAACAAGGAACTTCGCCGTCTCCATCGGGAGAAGAAGGATTTCCTCACGATCACGAGCCACGAACTCAAGACCCCCGCAACGTTGATCGCCGGCTATGCCGACCTGATCCTGATGCAGGAGCGCCTCTCGGGAGAAGAGTCGGAACTCGTCAAACTCCTGCGAGAGGGGATCTCATGGCTCACGAACATCGTCGATGACCTGCTGGAAGGGCTCCGGATCGATGCCCGGGAGATGCAGCTCAACCGGCGGAAACTCCATCTCGGCGAGGTCGTGGCCAGCGCGCTGCGCTGGCTCAAACCCCTCATCGAGAAGGAACGTTCCCTCTCGATCGTGGTGGGAGACTTCTCGGAGATCTCCCCCCTCCATGCCGACGACCACCGGCTGCGCGAGGTCTTCGTGAATCTGATCGGCAACGCGGTCAAGTTCACCCCCGACGGCGGGGAGATCCGGATCGAAGCGCACGAGGCGGAGGGGTACTGCCACGTCTTCGTGCGCGATACCGGAATCGGCATCCCGCCCTCTGAGCTGGAACGGATCTTCGACCGGTTCTACCGCCTCGGAGATCCGATGCTCCACTCCTCGAGCAAGACCGCGTTCATGGGCGGGGGCATCGGCCTTGGGCTCACGATCTGCCGCGGTATCATCCAGGCGCATGGGGGGCTCATCTGGGCGGAGAGCGAAGGGGAGGGGAAGGGCACGACCCTGCACTTCACCCTGCCGATCATGGGGAGGAGCGGATGACGCGGGAGGAGATCGTCGCAGCCTTGGAAGGGAAAGAGCGGGACCTCTCGGGACGGAATCTGACCGGCCTCGACCTCTCCGGCCTCGATCTGAGCGGGGCGCATCTCACAGGCGCGATCCTCCACCGCGCCGATCTCACCGGCGCCGATCTCACCGGCGTCCAGGCGCAGGGGGCCGACTTCTCCGAGGTTCGCGCCAAGGGAGCGCTTTTCTGCCAGGGGAACCTCCGGGAGGCCTCCTTCCGGGAAGCGCGGCTCGAACGAGCGGTCTTCCGGGAGGCGGATCTCACCGGCGCCGACTTCCTGCGCGCGGACCTCCTCTGCGCCAATCTCTCCGAAGCGGTCCTGCGCAACGCCGATCTGCGCTCCGCCTTCCTCAAGGAGGGGAATCTGAGCGGGGCGAACCTCACCCACGCCGATGCGCGAAGCGCCTCCTTCCGCAATGCGGTCCTCGAACACGCGATCCTCGTGGGCACCGATTTCGAGGCGGATTCCCTGATGGGAAGGGACGACGTCAACCGGAAGATCCTGGCGGGCGCGGACTTCCGGGGCGCCAACCTGACCGGAAGCGACCTGCGCAGCGCCCGGCTCCGGCAGGCCTATTTCAACGAAGCGATCTTGAGCCACGCGAATCTCACGGGCACGCAATGGGAAGGCGCGGTCTTCGAGGGGGCGGATCTCACCGGTTGCGATTTCTCCGACGTCCGCTTTGGCGGAGCGGTGCTGCAAAGGATCGTCTGCCCGCGGGGCAACTTCGCCAACGTCGATCTTTCGGGGATGGATCTGCGTCATGCCCGTCTCTCCGGGGCGAATCTCGCCCGGGCGAACCTTCGGAATGCCATCCTCTCCTTTGCCGATCTGACGCGTGCCAACCTCTCCGGCGCGCTCCTGACGAATGCCGATCTGGGGGGCGCCGACCTCTCCGGCGCTTTTCTGAACAACGCCGATCTCTTCGGCGCCAACCTCGCCGCGGCGCTCCTCGATGGGGCGACGCTCGACGGGGCGGACTTCGCGGAGGCCTCCCTCGAGAAGGCCTCCTTTACCGATGCGAAACTCGATCGGGCCAGACACCTCCCCTGGCGGATCCGGCAGCGCTGGCTCCCCCGCTGGCTCCGCCGGTGAAGCCGCACGGCCTTCCCTCCGCGCGCAGAGGGGAGAAGAGCGGCTTTCGACGCCACGTGACCGTAAGGAGACATCGTGAAAGCGTTCCTCTTCCTGACCGCGATCCTCCTCATCCCGCTGCCCCTCCACGCCGCCGATGGGGCGGGAGGGATCGAACTCTCCGATTGCCATCTCTCGATGCCGGGCTCCTCCCGCAGGATTCCCGCCAAGTGCGGCACCCTCGAAGTTCCGGAGAACCGGGAAGCACCCGATGGCCGCAAGATCGCGCTCCGCGTGGCAGTGCTCGAGGCGCTCAGCCGGAATCCGAAGCCCGACCCCCTCTTCTTTCTCGCCGGCGGACCGGGACAGGCCGCCTCCGAGGCCTACATCGGCGTGGCGTCCGCCTTCCGGCGGTTACAGAAACGGCGGGACATCGTCCTGGTCGATCAACGGGGCACCGGCGGATCGAACCGTCTCGACTGCAAATCCTCCGAAGAGGAGCCTTCCATCGAGATCGAGACGAATCCCGAAAAGCTCCGAGCCTGGGCCATGAAGTGCCGGGACGCCCTTTCAGAGAAGGCGGATCTCACGCGCTACACGACGACGATCGCCATGCAGGACCTCGATGCGGTCCGCCAGGCCCTGGGCTACGAGCGAATCAATCTCTATGGGATCTCCTACGGCACCCGGGCCGCGCTCACCTATATCAAGAATTTTCCGGAACATGTCCGAACCGCCGTCCTCGATGGTGTCGTGCCCCAGGACGAGGCGCTCGGAATCTCTGCGGCCCGGGACGCCCAGCGCGCGCTTTCCCTCCTCTTCGAACGCTGTGACGACGATGAGACCTGCCGCACCCATTTCCCGGAACTCCGCCGGAGCTTCGACGACCTCCTCGCCCGTTTCGAGGGGGGCGCCGTCCCCGTCGAACTCGATCATCCGATCACGGCCAAGCGGATTTCCTTCCCCTACACCCGCGAAGCCTTCGCCTGGATGATCCGGATGGGCTCCTACGCCGACACCTCGCTGGCGATCCTTCCCCTCCTCCTCCACCATTCCCACGAGACGGGAGATTTTCGGCGAATCGCCGCGCAGTCGCTCATGCTCGACGAATCCCTTGCCCACATGATGGCCATGGGGATGTCGTATTCCGTGACCTGCTCGGAGGATTGGCCGATGATCGACCGGGAGACGGCGGAGCGGATCAACGAGGGGAGCTATATGGGGATGATGCTCATCGACGCACTCGATACGGTCTGCGCGTCATGGCCCCGGGGGAAGGTTCCCCCCGACTTCAAGGAACCGGTACACGCCACGATGCCGGTCCTTCTCCTCTCCGGGGAGGCGGATCCGGTCACCCCTCCGGAAAACGCCGAGGAAGTCGCCAGGACCTTGACGAACGCCCATCATGTCGTCGTTCCGAAGATGGGGCATGGCGTGATCCTCTTCGGATGCCTCCCGAAACTCGTCCAGAAATTCATCGACCAGGCCGCCTTCGACGCTCTCGATTTCGCGTGTGTCGAAAAGATCCGTCCGATGCCCTTCTTTCAGGACTTCACGGGGCCCGCTCCGTGAGTCCTTCCCTTCACCGATACCGGCGTGCAGGGCCTGGCCGGTCGGTGCACTTCACGACCTCCTCCGATCCGTATACGACCCTCGAGAAGGGAAGGGGAACGATGATCGAAGTCGAAGATCTCCAGAAATCGTTCAAAAGGGTCCGGGCGCTCGACGGCGTCTCCTTCACGGCCCAGGACGGCCGGATCACCGGTCTTCTGGGTCCCAACGGCGCAGGGAAGACGACCACGCTCCGGATCCTCTACACCCTGATGCGCCCCGATGGCGGATCGGCCCACGTCGATCGGTTCGACGTCGTGCGGGAGGTCCGGGCCGTGCAGCAGCGCATCGGGGTCCTCCCCGAGAGCCGGGGACTCTACCCCCGCCTCACCGCCCGGGAGAACATCCGATACTACGGAGAACTCCAGGGACAGCGGGGGGAAACGCTCGAGCGCAACATCGAGGAGATGATCGAACTCCTCGACATGCGGGAGATCGCAGACCGCAGGACCGACGGATTCTCCCAGGGGGAACGCCTCAAGGTCGCCATCGCCCGGGCGCTCATCCACCACCCGCAAAACATCCTCCTCGACGAGCCGACCAACGGCCTCGACGTCATGAGCACGCGCGCGATGCGTACGATCATCCGTCGCTTCCGGGAAAAGGGGAAGTGCGTGGTCCTCTCCACGCACATCATGCAGGAGATCTCCGCGCTCTGTGACGACATCGTCGTGATCTCCCACGGCCGCGTCGTCGCCACCGGCACGCCCGATGAACTACGGGCGCAAACGGGGCGGGAGAACCTCGAGGACGCCTTCGTGGCCGTGATCGGTTCGGAAGAGGGGTTGATGCTATGATCGAGAAGATCCGTATCGTCTTCCGCAAAGAGATCCGTGACAATCTCCGCGACCGGCGTGCCCTCTCCTCGGCGCTCTTCTACCCCTTGCTCGGACCGCTCATCTTCGGGGTCATGATCAACGTGATCGGAAAGGTCCAGACGAAGGAGTCGGAGAAGACCTTGACGCTCGCGGTCGCCGGTGCGGAACATGCGCCCAACCTCGTGGCCTTCCTCGAGGAGAACGACGTCGAGATCGAACCCGCATCGCCGGAGGCACGACAGGAGGTCCGCGACGGCGACCGCGAGGTCCTCCTCGAGATCCCCCCCACCTTCGGGGAGGATCTCGCCAAGGGGCGCCCGGCCACGGTCCGTCTCGTACTCGACCGCTCGCGTCAGTCCGCCCAGGTCGCCCAGGAACGGGTACGCTCCCTCCTCCACGACTACAGCCGGAAGATCGGCGTGCTGCGTCTCGTGGCCCGGGGGGTGAGCCCCCAGATCCTGCGGGCGCTCGCGATCGAGGAGCACGATCTGGCCACGCCGCAGAGCCGGGCCGCCGGGTTCCTGAGCAACATGATGCCCTACTTCATCATCTTCTCCGTCTTCCTCGGGGGACTCTACATCGCGATCGACACGACGACCGGCGAGCGGGAGCGGGGTTCGCTCGAGCCCCTCCTCATCAATCCCGTCTCCCGCGCGCAACTCGTGCTCGGCAAGATGTTCGCGATCTGGCTCTTCACCGCGGTGGCCGTCGTCGAGACGCTGCTGGGCTTCATGGTGGTGCTCCACAACGTCTCCCTCGAGGATCTCGGCCTGCGGATGGTCAACTTCAAACCGGAGATGATGTTCAAAATTTTCCTCCTCACCCTCCCGATCATGGTCCTGGCCATTGCGCTGCAGATGCTCATTGCCACCTTCACCCGCAGCTTCAAGGAGGCCCAGACCTACCTCTCGATTCTGCCGCTCGTTCCGGCGCTGCCGAGTCTCTTCCTCTCCTTCATGCCGGTCAAGACGAAGCTCTGGATGATGACGATCCCCACCTTCGGCCAGCAGCTCCTCATCAATCAGCTCATGCGGGAGGAGCCGATCCGCCCTCTGCACGTCGTTCTCTCCGCGGTGGTGACCTTCCTTTGCGGTTGTCTCCTCGTTCACCTCGTGATCCGTCTCTATCACCGGGAGCAGGTCGTCTTCGGGCGGTGAGGCGAGGGACGGGGGGACTCTCGGGTTCCAGGTCGAGCCTTGCGTTCCTCTTTTCCGAGGCGTGAAAAGGCTTGCGATCGTGCAATCGTGGGATATCGCGCAGAACTCTGCGCGATATCCCACGATCCGTCGGTGAAGCCTGCGTGATATTCTACGCTTCCGATCGATTCCGGGTACCGGGGTTCCGATCGGAAAAGTCCCCCCCCCCGCGCGAAACCGACCAGGAGGAATGAGCGGCACGAAATTTGATGGAATCTCATTGATTTTTGGATCGTGACTTACGATCGAGCGTATGGATCTGAGCATTCGACCGTTGTATCGAGGTCCGGTGGGGGGTCATCCCCCCCCGTGGGATGCGAATGAGGAATGGGCCCTGGTTCCCACTGCAAGGAGATGATGGATGCATGCGAAAATTCTGCTCGTCGACGATGAGGATCTGTTACGTTGGTCCGTGAAGGGAGAACTCGAGGATGCAGGCTACGAGGTCCTCGAGGCAGACTGCGGAAAAAAAGCGCTCCAGCTCTTCCAGGAGGAGGGACCGGCGCTGATGCTGCTCGATATCAAACTCCCGGACATGAATGGCATCGAGGTGCTCCACAAGCTCAAGGAACGGGCCCCCGAGGTCCCCGTCATCATGATCACCGCACATGGCTCGATCGATACGGCGCTCGAGGCGATGAAGGGCGGGGCCCTCGACTACATCTCCAAACCCTTCGATTACCGCGAGTTGCTCCTCGTCATCGAAAAGGCGCTCGAGACCTCCCGGCTCCAGATGGAGGTCAAGCGTCTGCGAGAGGAACACAAGAAGCGCAACGGATTCGAGAACATCATCGGGATTTCCCCGAAGATGCAGCAGGTCTTCGAGATCATGCGCAAGGTTTCCGACAGCGAGGCCACCACGGTCCTTCTCCAAGGGGACTCGGGCGTGGGGAAGGGGATGATCGCCCGGGCGATCCACTACTCCAGCCGCCGGGCGGATCGTCCCTTCATGGAGATCGATTGCGCCTCCCTCCCCGAGCATCTGATCGAGAGCGAACTCTTCGGGCATGAACGGGGGGCCTTCACCGATGCGAAGATGTTGAAGCGGGGGCTGTTCGAAATGGCGCAGGGGGGGACGATCTTTCTCGACGAGATCGGGGAACTCTCCTTTGCCATGCAGGCCAAGCTCCTGCGGGCGATCGAGAACCGGACCTTCAAGCGGGTCGGGGGGGTGGTCGATCTCAACGTCGATGCCCGGATCGTGGCCGCCACGAACCGGGATCTCAAGGAGGAAGTGGCCAAGGGGAATTTCCGGGAGGATCTCTACTTCCGCCTCAAGGTCATTCCGATCTACGTTCCACCCTTGCGGGAACGGCGGGAGGACATCCCCGTGCTCGTGCGTCACTTCATCGAGAAGTTCAACAAGGAGTACCGCAAGCGCGTCAAAGGGATCTCTCCCGCGGCCGAGCGTCTCCTCATCGACTATTCCTGGCCCGGCAACGTCCGGGAACTCAAGAACGTGATCGAACGGATCGTGATCCTCGAGGCGGACGAGGTGATCCTCGAGGAGCACCTCCCCCCCGAGATCTCGATGCGCAGCCAGCAACCGAAGCCTTCGAAACGCTACACCTACGAGATCCCCCCCGAGGGGATCAACCTCGATGAGGTGGAACGCCAGTTCCTCGAACAGTCCCTCATGATGACGAACGGCAACCAGAGCCGCGCCGCGAAACTCCTGGGGATCACCCGCCATCAGCTTCGCTACCGGATGGGGAAGTTCGGCCTCCTCTGACGCCCTTTTCTGCCCCATTTCCCGAACGATTCCATGCGCGAGCCTTGAACCCGGATCCTATCGAGGCGTTCCCGGCGCCTGCCGGAGCGTGCCCACTCCCAGAAAGGGACGAGGAACCGGAAACTTGCGCTGAAGTGGGTGGGATAGGTTCTTGCATCGCTCCGGAGACTCTGCTACATTTCCTGCGTTGGCTCGAAAGGCGTCCGGATCGCCGGGAGGGGTCGTGACCGATCGGAGGGCTCGTTGGGAAAGGCGTTTCCCCCTGCGGCGGGGGGGGGGGAAACGGGGAAGACCGCTTCGCCGTTCCTCTCTGATCGGGGGAGGAGGGGGGGCGGAGATTCTCACGCTGCTGGTGGGGATTCTCATGTGGCTCGGTTCGTTTCCCCTCCCTGCCTTCGGGGGAGAGACGTTCGAGACGTTTCTCGATGCCCGCTACGAGACGCGGGTCTTCTCCCTTGCCGAGGTGGCCCGTGATCCTGCCCTGCTCGAAGGGTTCGATCTCCTCGTCTGGGACAGCGCCTCCGTGGAGTTGCCGCACGGAGCGTTCGATCCCGCGCTCGTTTCCGGGGTTCTCGACTTCGTGCGGGAGGGGGGGGGGCTCCTCCTTACCGGTTTCGCGGTCCAGTTCGTGAGCGTGCTCGGCGTAGAGCCGTGGCCGCCGGCGGGGGAGGCCCAGTGGCCCGCCGGTGCGGTGGTGGGGCTCCTGACCGGCCGCAGGGTGGTGCATCCCGCCTTCCAGGGGCTGACGACCCCCTCGGGAAACCTCCAGTACCTCTTCCTCACGCAAGGCTCGGAGGGGATGCAGGCCACCAGCCTCTTCTGGAGTCAGCGCCCTCCAGCACGAGGGGAGGTCCTTGCGATCAATCTCCTCGCCATCGATGGGAAACCGATCGTGCCCGGGCAACAGGTCGTCCTGGCGCAATGGCGTGTGGGGAGGGGGCGGATCCTCGGTTTGGGACACCGCCCCCTCTTCGGGGAGAGGACGCGCAGGACCCTCGAACGCTTCCTCGTACAGAGTATCGCCGACCTCGCTCCGGCCGGAAGGGAGAGGATCCGGATCGCGCGCTTCCCCACGGTGCCACCGCAAAGGGGTCTCGATCTCTTCGATCCCGCTTCCCACGAGTTCCACGGTGAGACGCACGCCCTGCGGCGCGACCATCCGGGGGGCGTCGCCATCGGTGCCTGGGGGTGGCTTGCGCCCATCACCTACCAACGGAAACGACGGGACGGGATCGGGGAGGGACCGGCCTACTTCAGAACGCGGATCGTGGAAGCGTCATGGAAGTGGGGGGCGAATCTCGTCGAGTTCTACCCCCCGGAGATGGAACGGGGTTATCCCTTCCCCTGGCCGGACGACGATCCGATCCCCCGTCCCGCGAAGTACTGGGGGGGGTTCACGAATCCCCGATGGTCCCCCGAGGCGGTCCGGGACTTCACCCGCTTCGCGCACGAGCGGGGGATGCTCGTGCATACCTTCTTCCATCCGGCGCCCGTTCCCTTCGAGACCTTCCCCGCCATCGAGGATTATCTCGCCGTGACCCGCTGGTTCTGGCGGGAGTTCGCCTTCCCATTGAAACATGGCCCACTCGCCGCATGGGACGGCTTCGGGTACGAGGGGTGGTTCCGCGACATGACCGGGGCGATGAACGAGGCGCTCTGGCGTTACAATCCCGGCACCTACCTCCACTCCACCGCCACCCGTCCGCGTCCCACGCCGAATTTCTCCGCCACGATCATGGCCGCTCGCGGGCGTTTCGGCAATGCCTGCGGGGTGAGCGAGAAGTGGCGCAACCGCTTCCCCCCTCCCCTCTATTTGAGCAGTCAGGCGGACTGCCGGACGAAGAAGCCCTCGGAACGGACATGGGGACCACATTGGGGGCGTTTCGGGGGGGGCTCCTATCCCGACTGGGTCGTGAAGCAGCTCTTCGACTTCGTGCGGGCACGGGGGGATCTGGCGCCCGCGCTCTGGTGGCTCGGCGAACCGGAAGCCACCCTCCCGGCGAAATACCGTCCTTTCGTCTACGGTGTCTCGATGGATCCGTTGCGCGCGGCATGCGCCTTCCGTCTCACCGCCACGGGTCGGGGGGGGTACCGGGAGGTGGTCGCGCAACTCGAAGGGGAGGCGCCGGCGGGCTTCGGCGCGGAGACGAACTTCCCTCACGATGCGGTCGTGCTCCAGAACAACCACCTGCGACTCGTACGTCTCGCCGGGGAGGATCGCGGCTCGCTCCTCTTCGACCCTAGCGGGACGGCGGCTTTCGATCGTCCGCCTCCCGCTTCCCCCCCCGTTCTCCTCTCCACGAACGTTCTCGGCACGCGGACGCAAGGGAGGGAAGCAGGCGGTGCATTCACCCTCCGGATCGGAAAGGCGGATGATTCTGCCGCCGAGTTCGCGCCCGAAGGGGGATATGCTCGCCGTCTCCTCCTCCCCCTCACTGCGGAGGGGATGGCAGCGGAACGTTTCCCCGCCCGGATCGGCTACGAGGCGGACCCGGCCTGGCCGGGAGAGATCGTGCTCCGCTTCACGGCGCCACCGGGCCGCTACGAACTCGCCATCGGCCAGCTCCCCGCCGAGACGCCCTCCCTCGTCGAAGTCTTCCTCGATGGTGAGACGATCGGAATCTACGGGGTTCGAGGGGATCGGAAGGGGGCGCGCCATCGCCTCTCCTTCTCCCTTGCGGCGGACGCCTCCCCCCATGAGCTGACGCTCGCGGTCCTTCAGGGGGGGGGGCACGCCTTCGACGATCTCGTGATCGAACGACGATCCGGCCTGGGGATCACGCATTCGATCCCGGCGGCGGCAGGACATCTGGCCGAACTCGTCGAGACGGTCGATCGTCCCTTGGAAACGGGGCGTTCCCGGGAGGTACGGAGATGGCGAATCGTAGCCGATGCCCCCAGTCTCCTCGTCGAGGTCACCCGCCGATGCGAGGGCAGGGCGCGTTGCCGGCCCCATTCCTCGATCGCTACAGATGGGTATGAGACCGTGATCCTCCATTCGGGGGGAAGATCGACTCCTGTGTCGCCGGGGGCGGGCCTTCCCCCAGGGCCGCTCACCCTCCGTCTCCACGACCGGCAGGGGCGCCTTCCCGAACTCGCGCTCTGGATCGATCGGGGAGAGGGAACGAGTGTTTCGATCGAAAAGGAGAGGATCGTTCTTGCCACGGAGCGTGCCGAGGATCACTTCACTCTGGGGCTGCTCGTGCTGCGGGATCTCTATACGCCGGAGGATCTCGGTCATCTCGCCGACCTCCTCCCCCGCGGCGAGGTGACGCTCGAAGGGAAACCGGGGGAGACGACGATCGAGAACCCCCTCCCCCTCCCTCGGATCGAACGGGTTCGGATCCGGAACCCGAAGCCGGGTCCCTACCTCGTCTGCGAAGAGGGAAGAAGGCGCGGAGGGTGCCGATGGGTCACCCGTGGCGCCCAGCCCATGGGGGGGGACGATCTCCTTCGGGTCTACCTCCAACCCCACGGCTATGCGCGCCTGCAACCCTTCATCGATGCACCGGTGCGGCCGGGGTGGGGCTGCCAGAATACCCTGGCGATCGGGGAGGGGAGCGACACCCGAAGAAGGGTGGAGGTCCTTCGCCTCAGTCCCTTCCTCTTCGCCCCCCGGGTTCGTTTCTCCACCCCCTTCTCCGCGGTTCGGGTCGATGGCAAGCCGTGGTTCTACTTCGACGAGGGGGTCGTCTTCCTCCCCAACCGGCGCGGGAGCTTCGAGGTCGAGGTGGCGCTGGAGAAAGGGAAGGAACGCCCCCACATCACCCGGACGTTTGCACGGATCGAAGCCTTCTCGTGGGATGCCGCCGGCGCGACGCTCTCCTTCGAGGCCGAGCATCCTCCCTTCTTTCACGGCCCCCTCCCCGCGCAGAGCCGCTACTACGCCGAGGTCCGTCCCGGTTCCTATCGACTCGTCGGGATCGAGGGGGGAGAGATCCTCCCGGCGACAGCGTGGCAGGAGCCCCATCCCGAACGCCTCCACGAGGGGGCGATCATCCGCTTTCCCCCCGGCCGTGTCCGCCTCCGCTTCGCACCACGGAAAGCGCCCGAGGGGGCGATCGCGCCGGAACCATGAGCCCGGATCGACGAAAGGGGGCGTTCCTCTTCCGCCGCGCCCTCCGTACAAAAAAATATGCCTCAGGTTGGGAACATCCATGAGGCATTTCGGATGGTTCGTTTAGACCAGTTCTTTTTTCTTCTCTGCTACCTTGGCCTAACGTTCACCGTTAAAGAGAGGGAACACACTCGAAGAGAGATGCAAGGTCGATACCAGCTTCTCATCCGCTTCCGTGTGCTCGCTATAACAGACTGTTCACAAAGGATTTTTTTTGACGAACCCCATGGGGGAAGGGAAGCGCGTACGGGAGAGCGGCGAGGGGAATTCCCTCATGTGTCGGGAAAGACGACAAGGGCGTGTCGGTGAATCAAACATTCCTTCGGGGCCAGAGGATCGCAGGGGACGATGGAGACGATCCACCCCTCAGGCCCCTCCGCTGCTCAGCGCAGACGAAGATCGACCTTGACCTCCACGCGGTTTCCGATCGACTTGTGGTTACAGGCCTTCATCAGTTCGTAGATCCGGTCGCCGAAGCCAAAGTCGGAGATCTGGAGCGCGATCGGTGAGGCGGTCTGGACGGACCAGGTCTTCCCCGTCCGCTTGTAGGCCAGCGTGGCGGAAATGGGCCGCGTGACACCATTGAGCCGGATTTCGCCCGAGGCCCGAACAAGATGGCGCCCCTCCCTCTTTCCGGCGGATTCGAAGTGGCTGAGGTGAATCGCTGCGGTGCCGAACTGTGGTTTCATGCTCTCGAAGAAGAGGGTGAGGATCCGGTTGTTGCGACCGGGGATCGCCGTGTCCATCGAGTTGACATCGATGAGGAGATCGACGGATTCGACCCCCTTCTTCCCCATCCTGGCGACTCCGAAGTAGTTGCGGAAGTAGCCGAGGACCGTGGCGCTCTCGTTCTTGATCGCCGTGTAGGTGATCTCTCCGGTCCCGAGGGTGGCGATGTAGGCCTCGTCGTCCAGACGTTTGGCCAGTTCACGTTTCTGCTCGGCGTAGAGCGCCCGCGCCTGGTTCGTGTCCGCCATCGGGTAGTCGCCGGGTGTGTAGTTCGGATCGGGATTGATGTACTTGGGATCGTTGTAGTAGTGGGCCGGAGCCGCGGCCGGGAGCCAGGAGGCCGTGGCAAGGAAGAAGAGGGGCAGGAACAGGGTGGCGATGCGTATGCGGTTCATCTCCATCTCCTCGTGCAGTTGGTTGTATGAAACGATCTCCCCACCGGTATACAGGTCGGGCGGAAGGGGCGCCTTCTCTCGATGGACGACCCCCTCCCCCTTGCCGCCCTGGCAGGAGGACAAGAAAAGACGTGGTGATCTTAGTCGAAGTGGGGGGGGGCATGTCAAATGCGTGATCTCGGGAAGTCTGGCCTGGAGACGATTCATGCGCTTGCGAAATCCGCCGGGAATCTTGACTTGGGTACGCGATTCCCGTACGCTAGGCGATGTGGGTTTTCCCGGGGCCCGGAGGCGGATTCACCGGAGGGATGGCGCGTTCCCTCTACCGGTTCTGGAGTCCGGCGTCATTCAAATCCGATCATCGCAACGAAAGGTGCACGCAGATGCAGCGACGTTCCTCTTCGGAAATCCGGAGGATCTTTCTCGAGTTCTTCGCGGAGCGGGGACACCGGATCGTGCCGAGTTCCTCGCTCGTGCCGGCGGACGACCCCACGCTCCTCTTCACGAATGCGGGGATGGTGCAGTTCAAGCGGACCTTCCTCGGAGAGGAGCAGCGCGACTATACGCGAGCCGCAAGTGCCCAGAAGTGCGTGCGGGCCGGGGGGAAGCACAACGACCTCGAGAACGTGGGGAGAACCGCCCGTCACCACACCTTCTTCGAGATGCTGGGCAACTTCTCCTTCGGAGACTACTTCAAGGCGGAGGCGATCGCCTTTGCCTGGGAACTCCTGACCGGCGTCTTCGGGCTTCCCAAGGAGCAGCTCTGGGTGACGGTCTTCGAGGAGGACGACGAGGCCGAACGCCTCTGGCGCCAGGAGACCGACGTGGCGCCAGAGCGGATCGTGCGAATGGGGGAGAAGGACAACTTCTGGTCGATGGGGGAGACCGGGCCGTGTGGTCCCTGCTCCGAGATCCTGATCGACCAGGGACCCGCCTTCCCGGGAACCCTCTACGACGACGGGGATCGATACCTCGAACTCTGGAACCTCGTGTTCATGCAGTTCAACCGCGACGAAGCGGGAAATCTGACGCCGCTTCCCCGTCCGAGCATCGACACCGGGATGGGGCTCGAACGGATCAGCGCGGTCCTGCAGGGGGTCGAGAGCAACTACGAGACCGATCTCCTGCGGCCGATCATCGATCACACCGCCCAGCTTGCGGGGGTGCGCTACGGAGAGGATGAAGCGGCCGACTTCTCGATGCGCGTCATCGCCGATCATGCCCGGGCGATGACCTTCCTGATCGGAGATGGCGTGCTCCCCTCCAACGTCGGACGGGGATACGTGCTGCGCCGGATCATGCGCCGGGCGATGCGCCATGCCAACCGGCTCGGCTTCCGGGAACCGGTCCTCTTTCGCCTCGCGGACACCGTGGTCGAGCGGATGAAGGCGCCCTACCCGGAGATCGAGAAGGCGCGCCATACGATCGCCCGCGTGATCGAGGCGGAGGAGACCCGTTTCCTCGATACGCTCGACCGGGGGCTCAGACGCCTCGAATCGGCGATCGAAGGGATGAAGCCGGGGGACCGTCTCCCCGGGGAGGTCGTCTTCAAGCTCTACGACACCTACGGATTCCCCGTCGATCTGACCGCCGACATCGTGCGTGGCCGTGGGATCACCCTCGACGAGGCGGGCTTTGCCGCCGAGATGGAGAAACAACGCCAGACGAGCGGGGGACAACTCCCCGGCACCCGGGAGGAGAAGGGACACTACCGGAAGATCGCGCAACAGACGGGCGAGACCTTCTTCGACGGCTATCGTCATCTTTCCGGTGAGGGGAAGATCCTGGCGATTCTGCAGGGGGATACCCTCCTCGACCGGGCCAGGGCAGGGGAGGAGGTCGAGATCGTCACCGACGCCACGGTCTTCTACGGCGAGTCGGGGGGCCAGATCGGAGACAGCGGCATCTTCACCGCACCCGGCGGGGTGCGCGTGCGCATCGTCGATACCCAGAAGCCCCTTCCGGGTCTCATCGTCCATCGCGGTCGGGTCGAAGCCGGAGAGATCGCAGTCGGCGACCGCGTCGAGATGCGGGTCGATGCGCCTCGCCGGCGGTCGATCATGCTCAATCACAGCGCCACCCACCTCCTCCATGCCGCGCTTCGCCGTATCCTGGGAGAACATGTGCGCCAGCAGGGCTCCCTCGTCCACTTCGACCGCCTCCGCTTCGATTTCAGCCACTTCGGCCCTCTCGACCCCGTGCAGATCCACGACATCGAGGAACTCGTCAACGAGGAGATCATCGCCGACGAGACGGTCACGACCGAGCTGATGGAACTCGAAGAGGCGAAAGCAGCCGGCGCGCTGGCCCTCTTCGGGGAGAAGTACGCCGATGTCGTCCGGGTCGTGCGGATCGGAGACTTCAGTATCGAACTCTGTGGCGGCACCCACGTCTCCCACACCGGAGAGATCGGCTACCTCAAGCTGACCGGCGAATCGGGGATCTCCGCCGGCGTCCGGCGGGTCGAGGCGGTCTCCGGCCCCGGAGCCTGGCGCTACGTCGATCGGCTCCAACGGGAACTGCGTGAAATCGCCGAAATGGTGAAAGCGGGAGGAGGCAACGTCACGGAGAAGGTGGGCAAGATCCTCCAGCGCCAGAAGCAGCTCGAGCAGAATCTCGAAGCGTTGCAGGCCAGGCTCTCCGAGGCGGCCTCGAACGAGATTCTCCGCAACGTCCGGGAAATCGGGGGAACGAAGGTCCTCGCCGCCCGCGTGGAGAGCGAAGATCCCAAGGGACTCCGGGAACTCTACGATCGCCTCAAGGGACGGCTCGACAATGCCGTGATGCTCCTTGGCGCCACCCACGACGGCCGGGTCATGCTCCTTTGTGGTGTCACCGGTGCTGCCCGGAAACGCTTCCACGCCGGCAAATTGATCGGCCAGATCGCGCGGATCGTCGGGGGACGGGGGGGCGGACGCCCCGAGATGGCCCAGGCCGGGGGCAATCGCCCAGAGGCCCTCGAAGCGGCCCTCGAGAAACTCTACGAGATGGTGACGGAGCGGACGGATGAGACGAGGGGGACGTAAGCATGGATGCGACCGGCGGATACGATGAATCGAAGCGCCCCTGGGGGTTCTATACGGTCCTGGCCGACGAGCCCGACCACAAGGTGAAGCGGATCCACGTCGATCCCCGGCGCCGGCTGAGCCTCCAGCGACATCGCCACCGCGCCGAGTACTGGACGATCGTGGCCGGCGAGGGGATCGTCACCCGCAACGACGAGGAAATTCCGGTCACCGGAGGGAGCACCGTCGTCATCCCCCGTGGTGCCCGCCATCGGATCGAAAACCGGGGCGATACCCCCCTCGTCTTCATCGAAGTCCAGCTCGGCACCTATTTCGGGGAGGACGACATCGAACGCTTCGCCGACGACTACGGCCGTGCTCCCGCGGAGGAGGGGAAAGGATGAAGATCGGCACCTTCGAAGTCTTTCCCGTGGAGACGGGGCACTTTCGCCTCGATGGCGGTGCGATGTTCGGCGTGGTTCCCCGCGTCCTGTGGGAGAAGGATCATGCACCGGACGAACAGAACCGCATCGAACTGGCATTGCGGGTCCTCCTTCTCGTGGACGAACCGCACCGCATCCTGATCGATACCGGGATCGGAAAGAAGTGGGATGCCCGCAAGACGCGGATGTTCGGGATCGATCACGGGGAGATCGATCTCGAGCGTTCGCTCCGGAATCTTGGCGTTTCGCCCGAGGATATCACGGATGTGATCCTGACCCACCTGCACTTCGACCATGCCGGGGGTGCTACGAAGGTCGTAGACGGGCGTGTGGTTCCCACCTTTCCGAACGCGCGTTACTTCGTGCAGCGCGCGCACTGGGAACATGCCCTCCATCCCACGGAGAAGGACCGGGCGAGTTTCATCCGGGACGACTTTCTCCCCTTGGAGGCGGCCGGATCCCTCGTTCTTCTCGACGGCACGGAGGGGTTTCCCTTTGCGGGTGCGATCGATCTCATCCGCTCCGACGGCCACACGACCGCCCTCCAGCTCCCCCGGATCTCCGACGGGGAGATGACGCTCGTGTACTGTGCGGATCTCATCCCCACGCGTTCCCACGTCCGGATCCCCTGGGTGATGGGGTTCGACCTGCGTCCCCTCGAGACGATCGCGGAGAAGAAGGCGATCTTGTCCCAGGCGGCCCAGGAGAAGTGGATGCTCTTCCTCGAGCACGAACCCCGCCCTCACGCCGCGATCGTCGCCGTCACCCGGGACGAGAAGGGGGGCTTTGCCGCCACCCCCTGGCGCAGCTTCCTCCTCTTCTCGAAGGAAGGGGGGGACAACGATCGATGAATGGGGGATGAGGAAGATCGCCTTTCAGGCAGACGCCGTTTTCTTTCCGGGAGGCGTCACTTGCGTGCTTTCCCTGCAAAGCGGATCACGAGCGTGCAGGCGAGGAGGAACCCGAAGAGGGGAAGCGTCCCCCAGGGAGCGGGGGGAAGGGTGAGGGCGGAGATTCCGCCGCAGCCCGTGCAACCGGTCTGCTGATCGGGATCGTTCGGAGCGCAGTCGCAGACGTCACCCGCACCGTCGAGATCGCGGTCGTTCTGCTCCGCGTTGCGCGTGTCGGGGCAGTTGTCGCAGGCGTCGCCGACGCCATCCTCGTCGCCGTCGGTCTGATCGTCGTTGCGCGTGTCGGGGCAGTTGTCGCAGGCGTCACCCCAGCGGTCGCCGTCACCATTCTGCTGGTCGGGATTCGCGACGATGGGGCAGTTGTCGCTGCCGTCACCCCGGCCGTCGTTGTCGTCGTCGCCGTCGCAGGCGTCACCGAGGCCGTCTTCGTCGGTATCGGTCTGCTCCGGGTTCGAGACGGTGCGGCAGTTGTCGCAGGCGTCGCCCACGCCGTCGCCGTCGCCGTCGCTCTGGTTCGGGTTCTCCACCTCGGGACAGTTGTCCTCCTCGTCCGGCCTGCCGTCACAGTCGGCGTCCCCGTTCGACTCGACGACGAGGTGCATCGTGTCGGTGTCGCGGCAGCCATTGATATCGATCACGGTGAGCGTGACATCGCCGTCGTAGGTATGGTTGAAGGAGACCGTGGGTGTCTCTCCCGAGACATCGATGACGCCGTCGCCGTCGATGTCCCAGGAGTAGACCACGATCCGGTTGCCGACCGAGGCGGAGCCGTCGAGTTGGAACTCGGTGCAGGTCTCCTCGGTCCGGTCGCGCCCCGCGTTGGCATGCGGGCCGGTGACGTCGCAGTTGACGTTGGCGGGGGTGCCGACCGCATCGATCTCCTCATCGACCGACTGCCATCCCGGCTCGCCGGAGTTGTCCCCCGAGGTCGTCCAGCTCGTATGGGAGGGATCGTGGAAGATCGAGATGCTGTTGTTCGCATAGACGGCGATATACTGGAATTTCTCCTCGAAGATGTACTGGCCGGAGAAGTCGTCGGCGTTGTCCGCCTGGGAACACCCCTCGTTCGGGTTCCACCCCTCCGCGTAGATCAGGGCGAGCGTTCCGAGCGTCCATCCCTCGGGAAAGTTCGTGAAGTCGGGGGTGTTGCGGCCCCAGACGGTGTACTCGATCCCCTCTTCGGGGAAGGGGCCGTGGTCGGCGGTATCGAAGACGATCACCGTGTTGACCGGCCGTCCCATGTCGAAGACGATCGGGTGGCTCGTGCCCACCAGCCACACGAAATCGGCCTCTTGCAGCGCTCCCTGAGGGGTGCCTCCGATGATCGCATAGCCGAAGCCACACCCCTGGCTGCGCCCCACGGCGTCGTTGCCCCCACCGACGTAGGTGCCATATTCCACCTCCGGGGTCGTCTCGTCGATGGCGAAGCTCAAAAGGGTCTCCACGTCGGTCGTCACGTAGGATGCCTCGGCCGGTGAAACGTTCATTCCCCAGCAGAGCAGGAGACCCCCCCCCAGCCCCAAGATCCACCTTCTCATCGTGCTACCTCCTTGTCTTCCCATCCCCGAAAGGGACGCGCGAAGCTCCGTTTCCCCGTTCGGACGTTTTCGGGAAGTTCTTCCGGATGATCGGCATCCCCCAAAGGGATGCGCGAAACTCCGTTCTCCAGCGTTCGCGGAAATGATGACCCTCGTCGTAGAAGTCAGGTTACTGCGATTTCGAGCTTCGCGCAAGGAGGATGAACGAACGATGCGCTCGGGGGGGATTCGTGAACCGCGCAGGATGGATCACGAGGTTCGTGGGCGGCTGCGGCGGGCCGGTGAGCTGCGAAAGAGTTCCGGTCGGGCTTCATGGAGCGATGCTGGCGTGGATCTTGATTTCCTCCCTGGGAATCGGTATGATTCCTCTTCGGCCAGCAGGTCTTGGGCCACGCCCCAGGGCGTGGGTGAACCGGTGAGATCGCCGATCCGCGCTGGCCGTCATGCCGGAAAAGTCCTCCTGCCGGCATGGCATGGGGGCGGGAGACGGATCTTCGGTTCCCCCGGCCTCGTGCAACGACCTCCGGAGCTTCCCGAAACGCTTCCACGATCGCGTGTGGATCGGCTGCCCCGTTTCTGCTCCACCCCGATGACGATCGTCCAGCAAAGGAGTGCCAGGCCATGTCACGGTACCAGGATCTTCTGGGGGGGGAGATCGATCTCTCCACGATTCCGGAAGAGCTTCCGATCCTTCCGGTGCGCAACGTCGTCCTCTTCCCCTGGATGATCGTGCCGCTCCTCGTGGCGCGCAAGAAATCGGTGGCACTCATCGATGAGGTCTCCTCCGGGGAGAAGTTTCTGGGGATCGTGGTCCAGAAGAACGCGGAAGAGGAGGATCCCAAGCCGCGCGGTATCGTCCGCTACGGGACGGTGGCCCACGTCTTGAAGATGCTCCGGTTCCCCGATGGTTCGCAACGGGTCCTGGTTCAGGGACTGAAGCGTTTCAAGATCGTACGCTACACCGCACGGAAACCCTTCTTCAAGGCAAAAGTCCTCCTCCCAGAGGAGCGCCCTGCAACCGGGAAACGGATCGAGGCCCTCGTGCGCAACCTCAAGGACCTCTTCCAGGAGTACGTGTCGGCTTCCTCCCTTCTGCCCCCCGAAGCCCTCGCCGTCGTGTCGAACATGGAGGATGGCGGACGCCTCGCCGACTTCATCGCCGCAAACCTCGATATCCGGATCGAAGAGAAACAGGCGATCCTCGAGTCCATCGAGACCCGAGAGCGTCTCGAAAAAGTCTCGATGTTCCTCAACCACCAGCTCGAAATCAAAATGCTGGCCGCGAGCATCCAGAACAAGATCAAGACCGAGATGGACCGCTCCCAACGGGAGTACTACCTCAAGGAGCAACTCAAGGCGATCCGCAAGGAACTGGGGGAAGATGATGCGGGCTTCCGGGAGATCGAGGAGTTCCAGCGCCGGATCACAGAGGCGCAAATGCCGGCCGAGGTCGAAAAGGAGGCGTTCCGGGAACTCGACCGGATGACCCGGATGCACTCCGAATCCGCGGAATACACGGTGACCCGGACCTACCTCGACTGGCTCACCTCCCTCCCCTGGCGAATCGCCACCGAGGACAACCTCGACATCCACGCCGTCGAACGGGTCCTCGACGAGGATCACTACGACCTGCGACCGGTCAAGGAGCGGATCATCGAATATATCGCGGTTCGGAAACTCAACCCCGCGATGAAGGGACCGATCCTCTGCTTCGTCGGTCCTCCCGGCGTCGGGAAGACGTCACTCGGCCGCTCGATCGCACGCGCGCTCGGGCGCAAGTTCCAACGGATCTCGCTTGGCGGGATGCGCGACGAAGCGGAGATCCGGGGACATCGAAGGACCTATGTCGGCGCGATGCCAGGCCGGATCATCAACGAGATCCGGAAAGCCGGCGCCAGAAACCCGGTCATCGTCCTCGACGAGGTGGACAAGGTCGGGATGGACTTTCGCGGTGATCCGTCGAGCGCGCTCCTCGAGGTTCTCGACCCCGAGCAGAACGCCTCCTTCACGGATCACTACCTCAACGTTCCCTTCGACCTCTCGCAGGTGATCTTCCTGGCCACCGCGAACCTGGCCGACCCGATCCCCCCCGCGCTCGAGGACCGCATGGAAATTCTCGAGATTCCCGGTTATGTCGAGGAGGAGAAGGTCCATATCGTCAAACGTCATATCATGCCGAAACTCCTCGCCGAGCACGGTCTCTCCCAGGAGAACGTCACGATCCGGGATGCGGCGATCCGCATCGTGATCCGGGACTACACCCGGGAAGCGGGACTGAGGAACCTCGAGCGGGAGTTGGCCTCGATCCTCCGGAAGGTGGCACGCCGGATCGCGGCGAAGGGGGAACCCAACCGCAAGATCACGATCCGCCCCAAGGATGTCGTCACCTACCTTGGCCCCCCTCGCTTCCACTCCGAACTCGCCGAACGGACCGACATCCCGGGCGTGGCGATCGGACTGGCATGGACCGCGGCCGGGGGCGAGATCCTCTTCGTGGAGTCGAGCCGGATGCCGGGGAAGGAGAGACTTCAGATCACCGGTCAGCTCGGAGACGTCATGAAGGAATCGGCGCAGACCGCACTGAGCTACGTCCGCGCCAAGGCCCGAGAACTCGGCATCGACGAAGACTTCTGGCAGACTTCCGATCTCCACCTTCATGTCCCCTCCGGCGCGATCCCCAAGGATGGCCCCTCCGCCGGAATCACGATGGCCGTCTCCCTCGCTTCCCTCCTGACCGGCCGCAGGGTGCGCAGCGACCTGGCGATGACCGGCGAGTTGACGCTGCGGGGCAAGGTCTTGCCCGTGGGAGGGATCAAGGAGAAGGTCCTCGCCGCCCGCCGGGCCGGGATCGGCTCGATCATCCTCCCCCACCACAACCGGAAGGATCTGGAGAAGATCCCAAAGAACCTGCGCAGGGAGCTGAACTTCCACTACGTCACCACCGTCGATGAAGTGCTCGAACTTGCGCTCGAGAAGGAACGATGAGGCAACACGCCCCCCCCTCCACACCGCGTCGCGTCGCGATCAAGACGCTCGGCTGCAAGACGAACCAGTACGAGTCGGCCTACCTGCGGGAACGGCTCCCCGCCGAACTCTGCACGATCGTCGGCGAGGACGAGTACGCCGACGTGTACGTCCTGAACACCTGCACGGTGACCCATCGGGCGGACCAGGAATGCCGCCAGATCCTCCGCCGGGTGCAACGGCGCAACGAGCGGGCGGTGGTGATCGTGACCGGCTGCTACGCGCAGGTCGCACCCGATCGGATCGCCCGCCTCCCCGGCATCGACTACATCGTCGGCAACGGCCTCAAGGACCGGATCCTCCCCCTCATCGTCCATGCGGAGAAGCAAGCCGCCCCGGTCATGCTCCTCTCCGACATCGGGGGGATGCGGGAGATCCTCGACATGCCGGTGCGCACCTTCGGCGGACAGACCCGTGCTTTCCTCAAGATCCAGGACGGTTGCAACCATGCCTGCACCTTCTGCATCATTCCGAAGGCCCGGGGGAGAAGCCGGAGTCTTCCCCCGGAGCGGGTGATCGCCCAGATGCACGAGATGCGGAGAGGGGGCCACCGCGAAGTGATCCTCACCGGAATCGACATCGGAAGCTACGGGCGCGATCTTCGGCCGAGCACGACCTTTACCGAACTGCTGCGCCGCATCGCGAAAGAAGCGCCGGTGCCGCGCGTGCGGATCTCCTCGATCGACCCACGGGACCTGCGGCGGGAGATCATCGATCTCGTGGCCGATTCCCCGATCTTCTGCCCTCATTTCCATCTTTCCCTCCAGAGTGGAGACGACGAGATCCTCAAAGCGATGCGGCGTGCCTACCATACCGCCTACTTCGAGGGGTTGCTCGACGACCTGCGAACGCGCCTGCCCGATGCGGCCATCGGCATCGATCTCATGGTCGGATTTCCCGGGGAGGGTGCGGAACATTTCGAGCGTACGCTCCGGAATCTCGAACGGTGGCCGCTCACCTACTTTCACGTCTTCCCTTACTCCTCCCGTTCCCAGACGCCTGCTTCCACGATGGCGGGACAGGTCCCCCACGAGGAGAAACTCCACCGCTGCAAGATCGCACGACAACTCGGGGAGAGGAAGAAGCGCCGTTTCTACGAAGCCCAGCTCGGAAAGCGGGAAGAGATCCTCGTTGAAACGACCGGTGAGCGGATCCGGGGCTTTACGAGGAACTACATTCCCGTCACCCTCCCGGCGCCTGCCCTCCCCGTCGCTCCGGGCACGATCCTTCCCGTCCGACTCCAACGCGTCGAGAAGAATCGGGTCGTTGCCAGCATGTAGCCCCCCTCGCGCCGCGTCTGGCCCTTTCCCCCTCTGCATTTGCCAGGGAAATCGCATCTGGCGGTCACCCGTGGTGGCAGGTGGATTGACATTTGGGCGTCGATTCCCTAAGATCGACTTCCAGCGGGTTTCCGAGGGCCATGTGGCAGCACGAGGCGTTCAGCGCCCACCCCTTCCGGGGTGGTGGGTGAGGTTCCAGCGGGTTTTCGAAGGCCATGGGGCAGCACGAGGAGACCGGCGACTCGAGAAAGGACTTCGTAAGGAGACAAAGGGGATCCAACGATGTGGAAGCAGCTCGCGCTCATGGTACTGGCGGCCGCACTCTTCACAGGACCGGGGAAATGCGGTGAGGAGGATACGACCCTCTCGGAGGATCTGGCGGTCCATTACGTCAAGCAGGGCGGATTCGCGGACATCGACCAGGATCTCGTCATCGAACGGACCGGCGGCGGGGACGGCACCGTCGTCTATGTGAGCGACATCCCCAGCGTGGACGTGGAAGAGGTCTTCAGCCAGGAGGATGTCGAGAGCGTGATCCGGATCTTCGAGACGGCCGATTTCTGCGGGAACGCCGGTGACTACCTCCCGCCGAACCCCACCCACAACGAGTACCTCTACGACATCACCTACGACCTGGGCGAGGATGATCCCTGTCGGGCCCAATGGATGGATTCCTCCGTGGTTCCCTCCGATCTGACCTGGGTGAGGGATCAGCTCGAGAAGATCAAGGCTTCCCTGACGCAATGAAGATCGAGGCTTCCTCGACGCCATAACGAGAAGGAGAGAGCAAGGATGGGAGGAGAGCAGACACGGCGACGTTTTCTGAGGCTTTCGTTGATGGGGGGACTCTCCGCCACGAGCGTCCCCCTCTGGGCCCACCTCTTGAGTGGGTGCGGCTCCGGAGGCGAAGAGGCCCTGCGCCTTGCGGACGAGGCCTTCCTGCGGGTGATGCGCCGGCGCGAGAAGACGTGGGAGAACCTCTTCGAGCACTACAGAAGCAGCGTCCTCCCTCCCCTCCGCGAGATCCCGCTCGGCGAAGAGATCGGTTACCTGACGAGGATGTACGAAAATACGTTGAAGGCGTCCCACACCGTGGCCCAGGCCTTCACCCGATGGGAACACCTCCCCGAAGATCTCGACGAGGAGGCGTATGCCCGCCGTCTCGAGGTCATCACCCTCGAGCAGGAGGAAGCCCAGACCCTACTCGAGGAAGCGTGGGAGGCGATGGAACGGTTCCGTGCCCGGATGCCCGAGATCACCCCCACCCTCTCCCGCAAGAGCGCGAGCCTCTTCGAGGCAGGGGTCGAGGGCGCACTCCAGGACCTCCCCATCGCCATCACCCCGGAGATGAGGGAGACGATCACCCGGATCACCGACGAAGTGACACGTTTGATCGAAACCCGGGGAATCACGGGGCTCTTCGAGCTTGCCGAGCGCCTCTTCGCAGAGAATACGGACCCCACCCCCCCGAACCAGGAATCGCCCCTCCTGATCGAGCGGATGCTCGAAGGGATGTGGCACTACTTCCTCGTCACGATCAACACGGTCTGTGGGAAGATCCGTTACCCCACCCCCCAGAACATCTGCGTGAACGTGATCTACATCCTCTTCCAGATCATCGCGACGAATGTCTTCATCGGCTTCCTCCCCACGATCTTCCTGACCGGTATCCTCTCCACGGATGGCTGGACCGAGGAGGAGATCCTCTTCCTCAACATCGTCTGGATCATCAACGCGATCATCTTCACGATCATCGTGATCCTCCAGTTCCAGGAAATCCTCGAGGACAAGAACTACGGCAACGGCGCCTACGAGGGGATCGGCGACATTTTCGGGGGGAACTGAGCGTCGGGGCTCGTGCTCCGACGCGTCAGAGATACCGCCGCTTCACCACTAACGATCCCGAGGACGCCCGTATACCTTCGCGGATCAGAGGGGTTGCTTGATGAAAACGTTCAGAGATTTTGCCATCGTGGCCTGCCTCCTCTTCTTGACGATCGCTCTCGCCGGACCCGGGGGGTGCGTGGAGGAGTTCAAGTACTTCATGCTCGACCGGGACAAGGACGGGGTCCCGAACCTCGAGGACAACTGTCCCGATTTTCCCAACCCCGACCAGACCGATACGAACGGAGACGGGGTCGGAGACATCTGCGGGCCGGCCCCCGAGGATTTCATCATCGAGGGGGAACCGATCGAGATCGTCGAGACCGAGGAGTCGATGTCCGACGATCCCGACCAGCGTCATTTCTCGAGCAACATCACCATCGTGGGGCCCGACGGGGAACCGGCCCCCGGAAAATACCACATCACCGGCAGCATCGTGCGGGCGGGATTCGAGTACGATCCGTCCACCGATTCCTATACCCCGATCGGCGACTACGACTACTACGTCTTCCAGTCGGGAGAGAAAGCGTGGATCCGGGCGGAGCTGACCTGGGACCCGGCGTTCATCGAGACCGACTACGATATCTACCTCTACGGCCTGTGGGAGGACGGTTCGATCCACGACACCCGCGATCTCTTCAACGAATGCGGTACTTCTCCGAATGACACGGAGGAGACCTATGGCCGGGAACTCGCCTACACGCCCCATGTCTCCTGCACGATCTCCTACCCGTGGGGAGATGAGGAGAACGTCCCCTACCAGGCCGACCCGAACACGATCCTCGTCCTCCTCGTCGTCGGCTACGACGGCGCCACCCTCGACTACGAGATCGCCCTCGACGTTCAGTAGTCCTCCCCCCCTCCCACCCGAGGGCTCCAGGGGACGGGGGCACCATCTGTCAGAAGGTCACGTCGAAGACGCCCTCCCGGACATCGACCGACGTGCCGTTCATGTTGAATCCTGTGAATTCGAAGGTTCCCTTGGCACCCGTCTCGGAAAGAGACGTCAGCGTGACCCTTGGGGACCCCTCCCTCGTGGCCGCGTATATCGTCGTCCCCTCCTCGAAGAGGAGTTGCGCCTCCACGATCGTTTCCTCCGTGTAGGTCCCGGGCCCCTGCACCCCAGGAAGCCCCAATACGATCTTGGCACCTTGCGCTCCGTACTCGATGTCGAAAGCACCGAGGGATAAGGCAGCGTTCTCGTAGGATCCGACGATCCAATCGTTGTCCCCCGTGGCGTCGAAACGCTTGCCCCGGACCAGGGCGGAGAAGAGATCGGAGGCGTTGTTCGGCTCCCCGTTTCCCTCCCCGCTTCCCGCCGGCGTCGTCTCCTTGTCATCCCCACCGCAGCCCAACGCCAGCGTCACGAAGGTGATGAAGAGGATATACAGGATGATTCGGATCGTTCTCTTCTCCATGATTTCCTTCCTCGGCCCCTACACCCCCATCGACAGACACGACGACCCCCTCCTCCAATCGGGGGGAGAAGCAATCCGGCGGCCTCACCCGGGACTCAA
>CAZTSL010000014.1:0-23253 GCA_964616915.1 uncultured bacterium | reverse complement strand
ACCCCCTCCTCCAATCGGGGGGAGAAGCAATCCGGCGGCCTCACCCGGGACTCAAGGGTGGAGCCAACGACGGAGCCGGTTCCAGATGCTGGTCTCGACGCGGCGGGTCGGCTCCGGTTCGATCCACGTCTCGGCCGTCTCGCGAATCTCCATGGTATGCCCGAGTTCGATCACCTGGCAGCGGGAGAGATCGATGTCTTCATCCGTGGCGAAGGAGACCATTCCCTCCCGCCGCCTCCGTTTCACTTCCCTGCGTGGCCGGAACTGAACGATGACGTTGGGATCGAAGATCGGTTCCTCCTGAGTTGCGAGGTCCTCTTCCTCCTCTCCGTCGGGCGACTCCGCTTCCCGCTGGATTTCGAGAAGCGCTTCCCGCAGTGACGCGACCGTGCCCTTCAGCTCTTCGATCTCGACCTTTGCGACGTTTCGGGCGATCTCGACCTCCTGCTTCTCCGTCATCAGGGCTTTTACGATCGTTTCGAGCATCTCGCGCTCTTCCTCGTTGGCTTCATAGAGGCGCAGAAGCTTCTCGAATTTGGCCACCGTGGCCTCGTAGGCGTTCCGGCAGGCGTTCAGTTCCGCCTCGAGCGTCGAGATCTTCGCGTCCTTGCGCGCACAGGCCGTCCGGAGTGCGTCGTAGTCGGCGCGAAGGCCCCGGAGGGAATCGAGGCGGACCCGAAGCCATGCATTTTCCGCCTCCAGGGTGTCGATATCCTCGATCGGTGGGCCGGCCGTGACCTGCTGCGCAGTGTCGCTTTGCTCCACCCCTGCCTCCTTTCCGCCATCGGCGTACGTATTTGCACCGCACGACCCTTCTCCCGCCGCGACATGGGGGTGAGGCTCGGTCACGACGACCGCACTCGAAGTCTTCAGAGAAACCATCTTCATCGTCCGCACTCCTTCCTCGCGTCTGCTTCGTCCACGCATCGCCTGGGAGGTCAGGCATCGGCAAAGGGAGACCCCCCGAAGGGATTCGCCGCACGTACCGGTCGTACCGGTGACGGTGGCGAAGGCCGGCCCGGAACGCATGGAAGAGCGCGCCTCGTTTTGCGAGACGGCTCGAATCACGATTCATATCGTGGGGCAAAGAAACGCAATATACATACCAGGAGGAGGAATGGAAGGGAGGGAGCGAAAAGTCTTTCTCTCCTCCCTCACCGCTCGGGGGAATCACGGCAGAAAAGAGAAAAAAAATTCCACTTCTCTCCCTTCTACTTCACCGACCCACTTTCCGGGTAGAGCCGTGGCAGGGCAGCAACCGGTGATCGGGAAGGCAGAGGGCCTCGAAGCCGGACTTTCTGACGCGCGACCAGATCGGAGCCGAGCGGGCGAGAAGGATCGGAGGATCTGTGAGGTAGGGGATCACAAGGGGGTCGTGGGAACCCGGAAGAGGCCCTCCGTGACGGAAAGCTCGCCTCCCAGACCGTCGCCGGCCGTAAAGGTGAAGGTCCCCTCCACGATGTCGATCGAAAGGGAGGTGATCGTCAGATTCCCGCTTCCCCCAAGCAGCGTGTTGAAGAGCGCGGTATCGAGGGTGACGCCGGCATGGTTGCCCGACTCGCCGCCGAGGGGGAAGGTCCCCGGTTGCCGTACCCCTGAGATCCGGAGGAGCAGGGAGGCCGAACGTCCCCCCTCCGTCTCTCCGGAGGCGGAGAGGGTCAGCATCGCATACTCGAGGTCGAACTCCCCCTTCCCGCTCGTCGTCAGGAAACGTTCTTCCCCCAACAGGGCGGAGAAGGTGCCCAGTTCCAGGGTCTCCTGCGTCGATGCGGTCGCCGCCGAGAGGGAAGCGCTCCCGGTCGTTCCCGTATCGACGCCCCCCCCTTCCCCGCATCCACCAACGAGGAGGCAGAGGAGGAGGAGCGCGCCTCGTACCATCATCTTCCCCATCAGAAGGTCACGTCGAAGATGCCATCCGTGACATCGACCGAAGTGCCGTCACTGTTCGTATTGAATGCCGTGAATTCGAAAGTTCCCTTGGCGCCCGTGTCGGAAACGGACGCCACGGTGACCGTTCCGGAGGAACCGGGAAGCGCGGTCGAGTAGACCGTCGTCCCCTCCGTGAACTGGAGGGGGGCGCTCGTGAACGCTTCGATCGTGTAGGTCCCGGGTCCACTCACCCCATTGACCGTCACCATGATCGTAGCCCCTTGCGGTCCGAATTCGAGGTCGAAGCCGCCGACGGCCAAGACATTGGAATCGTACGTCCCCTGGATCGAATCGTTGTCTCCCGTGGCGTCGAAGCTGTTTCCGCTGACCAGGGCGGAGAAGACGCCGGAGGCGGTGTTCTGCTCCCCGTTTCCACTCCCGTTCCCGCTCCCCGCCGGCATCGTATCGTCATCTCCCCCGCAGCCCAACGCCAGCGTCATGTATATGATGAGCGCGATATGCGGGAGAACGCGCCTTCCGATCGTTTTGTTCCCCATGATTCATCTCCTCCGCTTGGGGTTCCACCGGTTCCCTGATCGAGGAAGGCCGGTCGAACCGGGGTGATTCCTGAAACAGATCCATCCTACTGGAATTCCAATGGGGAATCAAGGCCAATGGAATCGAGTCTCGGTTGGATGATGCCGAATCGCCCAAGTCGAGTCGATTCCGATCGGTTCTGTTCCCCTCAGGAACGACCGATGAGAAACGATCGGAGCGCTCCCGCCGTTCACTTGCCACCGGGGCGGGGGGGAAGCCGCGACGCCGTCGGATTTCCACCGGATGGTGCGCCCGCCATTCCCACCGGAGGGCGATCCGGGGGGGGGATCGGCACGGCATCGCCCCTATGCGCATTCCGCAGCTTCGGCGAGCGCATGAAGATCGGGGACTTCGAAATCGGGCGTGGCCTTGGCCGGCGGCGTGGCTCCGCTACCGGGCAGTCCCTTGCGGCGATCGACCCATACCGTGGTCAGGCCGAACGCCTTTGCCGGTGCGATGTCGTGATAGAGGCTCTGGGCCACGTGCAGGATCTTCTCCTTCGCCACTCCGGCCCGCTCGATCGCCGCTTCGAACATCTTCGGGGAGGGCTTGTAGGCGCGCACCTCCGAAGCGGTGACGACCCAATCGAACGACACCTTGAGCAACCGCTGTGAATGGACGAAGAGGTCCCGATCGATGTTCGAGACCACACCGATGCGGTACTTCCCCTGCAACCGGCGCAGGGCTTCGGGGGCATCGGGAAAGGGGGGCCACTTGCGCTGCGAGGAGACGAAGGCCCCGATCTGGGCGGGGGAAGGGGAGAAGCCGAAATGCTCCCCGAGCTTCTCGAGGACCGTTTTGAGCACGAAGCGGTAGCTCTGGTATTCCCCTCCCTCCACCTCCGCCTCGAAGCGGGCATAGGCAGAGAGGATCTCCGCTTCGTCGGCCGTCACGGCGTGCATGGCGAAGATCGGCCGCAATGCGCCGAGGATCCCCTGCTCCCAGTCGATGAGTGTTCCGTAGCAATCGAAGGACAACACTTCAAAGGCATCGAAATCGAGCATCGTTCTTTCTCTCTCCCTTTCGAGCCTCCCGCCGCGACGCCGGCCGGGACGAGGCTGAGACACGACCCGTTTCTGGACTCCCCCGCAACGAGGATCGCACGGTGCAAGCCTCGGTGCCCTCCCCCCATCGGGGCGGAACGGATCCCTCTTCCGAATCGTCCCGTACCCGCATGAGGCATGCAACGTACGGGCACATACGAGCGCAGGACGCAAAGGGGGAGTCGGGGGGCGCAGGGCAGAGAAGGCTCCCCATCGGAATCCGGAGTGGGGGAAGGATTTCCTGGTGACTCGAAACGATCGGTCCGATCCACCGGGATGCCCGCAAGGGTATCAAAAGAGCGAAGCAGCGTCAATTCTGGAAGCCACCCCACGCACCCGTTTCGTGTGGATACGGACCCTCGTTCCTCCATCGCCTCGATCCGTGGCGTCCCCGGGAGATCGGAATCAAGATTTTCCCATTCTCCGCCGATAACGAGGGATGAGGACGCCGCCGAAACCGTATGCACGGTGGACGAAGGAACGTTCAGAATCATGGGAGACGACGATGGCGCTGCGTGGAAATCATCCGAACCGGCGGGGAGACCTTCCGGAAAGCCGACAGGAGGACGTGCGAACGCCCGTGGCCGTGATCGAGACCCATTCGCTTGCGACCCGGGTCCTGATCGCCTTCCTCGCCGTGGAAGTCCTCCTCTTCCTCTTCGATGCCTTCTTCAACTACGGCCGGTGGCTGCCGAAATCGAGCCGCAAGATCTTCAACATCTGCCGGGAGAGCAGCCTTGGGACGTGGTTCATGACGATGCAGGCGTTCCTCGTGGGTGGGACCGCGGCCGCAGTCTTCCTCGTGACGCGGCTTCGGCGATTCCCCTGGAAGCGGAGCATCGGCTGGCTCGTCTTCGCCCTCTTCTTCACCTACATGTCGGTCGATGACACCGCCGAGATCCACGAACGGATCGGCTCGGATGCCAAACGATACCTCCAGGCGGAGAAGGAGGGGGGAAAAAAACACACAGCCGGCAAAACCGCTCGATCCCACCGGAGCGACCGGCGCAAGGGAGAGGCGAGGGGGAAGGAGAAGTCCGCCCCGGCGATCTCCCAGGCACGAGAAGGGGTGGTCGCGCGTCTCCTGCGCAACTTCCCGACCTACTACTGGCAGCTCGTCTTCGGCCCGATCTTCGGCGCAATGGGGATCTACATCGCCTTCTTCCTCTGGCGGGCCCTCGCCCCCCTTGGACTGCGCAAGTGGATCTTCGTCGCGTTGGGCTGCTGGGGGATCGCGGTGGTCCTCGACGCTCTCGAAGTCGGTCGAACGGGCGCCGAACTCTACGAAGCGATCATGACGCGCTTCGAGGTCGGCCGATATACGGTGAGCCACTTCTCCAAGATGATCGAGGAGACCCTGGAGATGGTGGGGATGACGCTCTTCCTCTACCTTTTCCTCCGCTACTTCTCCTTCGTCGCCCATGGGGTCGAGCTTCATCTTCGTTCGGGGCAGGAGCGGAATCTCCTCCCCACCCTCGAAAGGGTCCGTTCCACGGATATGTGGGTCCGTTTCCCCCTCGACGAGCCGGCGGTCGTCTTCGCTCTGGAAACATCCCGAAGGGTCGAGCGCACACGGGTGGAGATGCCGGAAATTCCCGCCCCCTCCACGCCGACCGGGATCATCGATGAGGACGCGGAGGTCACCCGGTGAAAGGATTCGCTCGGAGGCCGTGACGCTTGGCCTCTTCTTCTCCGCCTCGCATCCTCCCCCGCTTCGGCCCCTTTCCGCCAGATCTCGATGAAGTCCGCCAGAGAGCGGATCGAGGAGAGGGTTTCTGCCTCTCTCACCTGCGAATCGACCAGAGCCGGTGCTTCATCGATGCGGGCAGGGTTTGGGGGCATGTGGGGGCGCTCTGCGCATTGTCTGGAAATCCTACACACTCGTAAAGCCCGTCGTTTTTCCCGACATGCTCCGTTGTACAGCCATGGGGAGGGAGCGCGAAGAGGTTCGATCGTTCCACGGGTTCTCCACGATGCATGGATGGCCGTTCGTTCTGGTTCATTTCTTGCATGCACTCCCGCAAACGATGCGGATCGATGGTGATCGTCTTCACATTCCCATTGGGATCTCAAAGGAGCAAACCGTGAGTCATTTCCCCAAAAGATCGTTCATTGCAGGCGTTGGTCGCTACCTCCCGGAGCGGGTCGTCACCTCGAGGGAGATCGAGGAGAAGCTCGAACTCAAGCACCGCCTCAAGGTTCCCGAGAATCTGATCGAGATGTTCACGGGGGTCAAGGAACGCCGGTACGTGGAGGATGGGGTTCAATCCTCCGATCTGGCCCTCTGGGCGGCGCAGCAGGCGCTGGAGCGTTCGGGTTACAAGCCCGAGGATCTCGACGTGGTCATCTTCTCGGCCACGACGCACGACCACATGGAGCCGGCCACGGCCTGTGTCCTCCAGGCAAAACTCGGCGCAAAGAATGCGGTGGTCTACGATGTCAAGAATGCGTGCAACAGCTTCGTCAATGGCGTCGATGTGATGGATTCGTTGATCCGCACGGGGAAGGCGAAGGTGGGGCTCGTGGCCAGCGGTGAGGTGGGATCGCGTTTCATCAACTGGAAGATCGAGGATCGCAAGGACCTGGAGCGCAAGTTCGCGGGACTGACCGTCGGGGACGCTGGCGGGGCCTTCGTGATGACCGCGTCCCCCGATGGCGAGCGGGGGATCGTCAACAGCCACTTCTTCTCCGATGGGACGAACTGGGATCTGGCGATCGTCGAGGGGGGAGGCACGGTGGCGCCCCGTGATCCGGAAAAGATGTACTTCCTCTCCGAGAGCAAGAAGCTCGTGCAGCTCGGGATCACCCACGTCCCCCGCGTCTTCCAGGAAGCCCTCGAACAGACGGGCTGGACGATGGAAGACGTCGATATGCACTTCACGCATCAGGTCTCGAAGATGGCTGTGGAGAAGGTCGCGGAACTGTTGGGGGAGGATACTTCCAAGACCCTCTTCACGATCGTGAAGTATGGCAATACCGCCTCGGCCAGCATCCCGGTCGCGGTTTGCGAAGCCTACGAGCAGGGGATGCTCGAACCGGGGATGAAGGTGATGCTCGGCGGCGTGGCTTCCGGATTCAGCGCAGGTTTCATCTCCGTGATCTGGTAGACGCTCCTCCCCTGCGAGGGCGAAGGGACTCGACATTTCATCCCGATTCCCGAAAACGAAATCCACGGAGGGAACGCATCTTATCCGTGTACGACTCGAGGAGAAACAAACGATGGTGACCCTGGACCAGGTGAAAACGATCATTGGAAACCAACTCGGCGTGGAGCCCGATACGATCACGGCGGAGACACGCCTCGTGGAGGATCTCGGTGCCGGATCCTTCGATCTCGTCGATCTCATCACGATGCTCGAAGAGGAGTACGAACTCAAGGTGGAGGCCGTCGATTTCGCGAGCATGAAGACGGTCGGTGACGTGTACAAATATGTGCAGAAGCTGATCACGGAACAACCGGAGGCGGCGAAAAAGCTCTCCGAAGTCTCGAACTGAAGGGCCCCCTTTCTTCCGGCCCGGGGGAGGATCGCATCGGGTTTCCCCCACGGTTCCTCTCCCCGACCTCTTCCCTCTCCTCGTTTCCCATCCTGCGCTTCCCCCTTCTGGTGGTCCTTTCCGGCGAAACCGTTGGTGGTCAGGGAAAAGTTCGCTTTTCACGCTGCACTTCGGCTTGCGTGGCGATCGAAACGATGAGGGAGCCACGTGCGGAAGAGAAAAAGGTCGAGGCGGGCGTCTTGGCCGCTTCGCTCCCGAGGCGGGGAAGAAGAAACGCAGGGGAGCGAGGGGCCGACTTCAGGAAAGAAAGGGGCGTGGAGACCGCTCCGATGCGTTACTGTTTGGGGGGTCTCCACGAAATGTCATGGGGGAGAAGGAAGATCGGCGAGAGCGTCCTGCTCAGTCGTTGAGGGCCTCTTTGATCTCCTTGCCCGGTTTGAACTTGAGAACCTTGGAGGCGGGGATGTCGATCTCGGCGCCGGTGCGGGGGTGGCGGCCCTTGCGCGCCTTCCGTTCGGAAACCGCGAAACTCCCGAAGCCGATCAGGGTTACCCGTTTGCCCTCGGCCAGCGCATCCTTGATTCCGTTGATCATCGCATTCACCGCCTGTTCGGCCTTGGCCTTCGAAAGCTCCGCTTCCGCTGCCACATGGGAAATCAGATCTGCCTTGTTCACGTTCTACCCTCCTTCGTGAAGAAAAATGCCGCACATCTCTACCGGGCGTCGCCCGGGGCTCTTGGATCCTGCGTCAGAAGCGGGAATCGACCGAATAACGCATGATCCCTTGAACTCTAACAGCATCTGCCCCCTTTGTCAAGGAAAAACTAAGGGATTCTCGCATTTTCCACCTCGACGCATCATCGGATCTTCAGGGTCTGGGTCGTTCCCGGCTCGAAGTCGTGCTCGAGACGTCGGATCGTTCTCTTCCCCTTCTTCACCTCGATGAGATGGCGACCGGCAGGAAGTTCGATCGGTTCGTCGAGAAGATCCGAGGCGATCGGTGTCCCGTCGATCAGGATCGAATATCCGGAAGGATCCCCCTCGACCCGGAGCGACACCGGTTTGAGTCTCATCGTCACGGAGAGGTCGAGACGTTCTCGGGGCTTGATCTCGATCTGTGCCTCGTGCGTCACACACCCCGGACACTCGAGACGCAGTCTATGCGTTCCGGCGAGAAGGGAGAAGACGTTGCCCGATACGATCTTTCCGAAGGGACGTCCATCGAGGAAGAGTTCGGCCTCCCGATCGACGGAGAGGTTGAGTTCCCCATTCTCCGGGATCGCGGGTAGAAGGATATCCTCCTGGGGCTCCCCGGCCTCCCCCTTCGTCTCGATCCTTGCCGGGGGTGGAGCGACCTCCGTGCGTTCGAGCCGTTTGAAGAGGAAGTAGAGGAGGAAGAGCGCGCCAGCGAGGACCACGATCGTCGCGGAGACCGCAACCGTGAAGATCTTCCTGCGCCGGTCCGCCGCTTCGATGAACGCATCGACCCGCCGATTCCCGCTCCCGTCGAGTTCCCGCGCCCGGTCGAGGAAGGGGCGGGCCTCCTGCCGCTGGCGCGCCAGATAGAGTTGCTTGCCCCGGGCAAAATTCGCATCCGCCAGCTTCTGGACGAACGCTGCGGTGAAGTTTCGAGGATCCCGCACGAAGGCACGGACCTCTTCGTTGAGCTGCTTGAGATCGACGAGGGCCAAAGCGTCACGAATATCCCGCTCCACCTCGTCGAAGCCTTCATACCGCTCCTCCTTGGCGGGCATACAGAGTTTGAGGATGATCCGGTTCACCCCCTCCGTCATCTTGATCGCATCCCCACGCGGCGGGGGAATCCGCTCGTTGGCGCTGATCATCCGGAGAATCTTGAGCCTCTCCTTCTCGAGAAAAGGCTCGTGCCCCGTCGTGGCATGGTAGAGGAGAATCCCCAGCGCGTAGAGATCGGTCCGCCGATCCCGCGCCTCGAGTCGGACCTGCTCGGGGGCGAGATAGGAGAGCCCCCGATAACGGCTGACATGGTCGATCAGATCGTCGGGAACGATCGAAATGCCCACATCGGTGAGACGCACCTCCCCCTGCTCCGAATCGAGGATCAGGTTCTCCGGCTTGAGCCCCCCGAAGACGAGTTCCTGCGCATGGAGGTAGCGCAGGATCCCCAGGATCTTGAGCGCCAGAAGGAGCGCAACCTCTGGAAAGAGCTTCCCATGCTCCTCCAGGAACTTGCGGAAATCGACGCCCGGCACGAACTCGGAGACGATCGCCGGCTGCGGGGCATCCAGCGGCGTGCAGAAGAGCACCCGCGCCACGTTCGGATGGTCGAGGTGCCGCACCCGCTGGAAATTCTGCTGCATCTTCCGCAGAAACTCATACTCCTTGGCAAGTTTCGGGACGGGCACCTTGATCGCCACCCGCGCCCCTCTCACCGTCTCCCCCTCGTAGAGATCGAAGTTCACTCCCCGGTGAAGGCGTTTGAGAACCTTGTAGTTTCCGATCTTCGTTCCAGGTGCGATCATGAGTCGTCTCTCTTTCGAAAGCCTCGGCACGAACGAACGTACACCTCTTCACCACGGAGATGTCCCGGGAATCGTAACGAATCGATCGTTCCGTGTCAAATCCCGGTCTCGTTGTGCGGATCCATTGGATCGTTGACTTCTCCACTTCGATCGAGTATAATGATTCTCCGTCGAGACGAAAAGACGAATGCCGAAGTGGTGGAACTGGTAGACGCGCATGGTTCAGGACCATGTGGGCTTTGCCCGTGGGAGTTCGAGTCTCCCCTTCGGCATTTTTTTCTTCCCCTTCATCTTCGCCGGATTCACGCTTTGGGCGTGCTGCTGTCGCCTCGCTTCCCGGTCGTCTTCGTTTCGAGCCGGCAGGGTGCTCGATTTCACGCCTCGATCACCTCTCCCCCCTCGCTTTGGCTGGAGTTTCGGTTCCGTTCGTTCCAGTTGCCCGCCGCCTTCTTGCAATCGAAAGACGAGCCTGATGTTCTCCTGTCCCTCTCTTCTCCCTTCCTGCTTCCTCGACGATCCGATCCCGTCGGCGGATCGGAAGGAGCGAGGCCTCTCTCCCAGCCTCCTTTGGCGCATTCACCCCCCGAGGGCAGCGACGCCCGCCTCGAGATCGGCTGGAGGGGGTGGCGGGTGGAACACTTGCCTGCGCGACGGAAGAGGTGGCTCGAAGAGATCGATCTCGAAGGGACAGGGAAAAAGAAAGGAAAAGGACGATGAGCATCCGAAAGAATTACCTGTTGACACCTGGACCCACCCCCATCCCCGATTCTGTTCGGATGGCGATGTCGCAGGCAGCGATCCACCACCGTTCGGCTGCCTTCCGTGAGATCATGGCAGAAGTGCGAAGCGGCCTCAAGGAACTCTACCAGACGAACGCCGAGGTGTTGATCTTCACCGCCTCTGGAACCGGCGCCATGGAGGGCGCCGTGGTCAACCTCCTCTCCCCTGGTGATCGAGCGCTCTACGTCGATGCCGGAAAGTTCGGGGAACGGTGGGGGAAGCTCCTCTCCGCCTACGGCGTGCACGGCGTGGCCGTCGAGGTTCCCTGGGGCGAGTCGGTCGATCCCGCCGAGATCGAGGCGCGCCTTGCCGCAGATCCGGGGATCCGGGCCGTCTACCTCCAGGCGACCGAAACCTCCACAGGCGTCATGCACCCGATCCGGGAGATCGGAGCGATCGTCCGCAAATACCCCGATACCCTCCTCGTCGTCGATGCGATCACCGGAATCGGCGTCTTCGAGATCGCAACGGATGCGTGGGGGCTCGATGTCGTGCTCGGAGGATCGCAGAAGGCATTCATGCTCCCACCCGGTCTCTCCTTCGCTTCCGTCAGCGAGAAGGCCTGGCGCTTCGTCCGGGAGGCGCGGCTCCCCCGCTTCTACTTCGACTGGCGCAGGGAGCATGCAGCCCTCCTCGACAACCAGACCGCCTTCACGCCCGCGGTCTCCTTGATCGTGGGGCTGAGAGAGGTGTTGCGGATGATTCGCCAGGAGGGGTACGCGGCGGTCTTCGCCCGCCACGAGGCCATCGCGCACGGGGTGCGGCGAGCCGTCGAAGCGATGGGACTCACCCTCTTCCCCACCGGCACCCCCTCCAACGCCGTCACCGCGGTCTCGATGCCCCCGAACATCGATGGGCAGGAGGTCGTGGCCCGGATGCGGGACGAGTATGGGATCACGATCGCCGGGGGGCAGGATCGTCTCAAGGGGAAGATCGTCCGGTTCGGACACATCGGCTACTTCGCCCCGACCGACATGATCGTGGCGATCGCTGCCTTCGAGAAGACCCTGCGCACGATGGGGCACGCCGTCCCCCCCGGCGCCGGCGTGGCCGCCCTCATCGAAACGTTGCTGTGATGCGAGCATGAAGGGGCATCCCCCCCCCTCCTCGAAGCGTTTCCTGATCCGCCGGCAACTGGGTGCCGGTGGGTTCGGGGTCGTATACCAGGCCTACGACCGCGAACGAAAGACCGAAGTCGCCCTCAAGACGCTCTGGCGCTCGGATCCCGATACGATCTACCGCTTCAAACAGGAGTTCCGCTCCCTGGCCGGGGTGATCCATCCGAACCTCGTGCGGATCTATGAACTCGGCCGGGAGGAGGAGACGTGGTTCTTCACGATGGAATTGATCGAGGGGATCGATTTCGTCTCCTACGTCCGGGGAACCTCGGGGAACGACGACGCGATTGCCATGCTCGAGACCGGGGACTGGATGACCGCAAAGAGCGTCCACGAGGACGCCCCAAAGGGGGAAGGGGATCCCCGCCCTCCCCTCGACGAGGCAGGATATGCGCGGCTCTACCCGGCATTCCGTCAGCTCGTGGCCGGCGTCCAGGCGCTTCACGCGGCGGGGATGCTCCACCGCGACATCAAACCCTCCAACGTCCTCGTCGATCGCGAGGGGCGGGTCGTGCTCCTCGACTTCGGCCTCGTCGCGGAGTTGTCCCTTCTTCCGGGAGAAATATCCTCCCAGGATCGCCTCCTCGGTACCGTCGGGTACATGTCCCCCGAGCAGGCCGCTGCCGCCCCCCTCTCCCCGGCCAGCGACTGGTACAGCGTCGGGGTGATCCTCTTCGAGGTGCTCACCGGCAGGCTCCCCTTCCCCGGCAAGGGGATCGGGGTCCTCCTCGAGAAACAGCGCAGCGATCCCCCCGATCCGCTCGATTCGGTGCCGGATATCCCCCCAGATCTCGCCGGGATCTGCCGCGCCCTGCTTTGCCGCGAACCCGAAGGCCGACCCGGCGGCGCGGCCCTCGCTGCCAGGCTGGCCCCGCTCGCTCCGATTCCCTCCGCTTCTCCTCCCCCTCCGCCGGATTCCGTCCCCCCCAGTGATCCCATTGTCGGCCGGGAGGAGGAGATCGCCCTTCTGATGGAAGCGTTCCGGGAGATGCAGGGGAATCGCACCGTCGTCGTGCGCATCGAGGGGGAATCGGGCATCGGAAAGACCACCCTTGTGCGCGCCTTCCTGGCGGAAGTGGGAGGGCTCGCTCCCGATACGCTCATCCTCACGGGCAAATGTTTCGAACGGGAGTCGATCCCCTTCAAGGCGATGGATCCGGTGATCGATCTCCTCACCCGCCACCTCTCCCGACTGGGCACCTCGGAGATCCAGGCTTTGTTGCCGGAGGGGACGGCGCAACTCGTTCAGCTCTTTCCGGTGCTTCGACGTGTCGAGGGGATCCGGGAACACGCCACCGGGATGGAGACGGCGGATCCACAGGTGCTTCGGCGTACCGCCTTCACGGCACTGCGCACCTTCCTGCGGCGTCTGGCGCAACGTCGTCCCCTCATCCTCTTCATCGATGATCTCCAGTGGGGAGACGAGGACAGTTTCCTCCTCCTGGCCGACCTCCTTCGTCCCCCCGATCCCCCCCCCTTCTTCCTCCTCCTCGCCCACCGGAACGTGGGCACCGATGCGCCGATCACGACGATCCTCCCTCCGGAGACCCGGCGGCACCTCACACTCCGGGAGATCGTCCTGCCCCCCCTCAGGACGATGGCCTGTTGCGATCTCCTCGCTCGTTCGTTCGCGTTCGAGCCTCCCCTGGCGGAAGCGATCACGAAAGAGGGGGGGGGCAATCCCTTCCTGATCGAGATGCTCGCCCGCTATGCGAGGGAACACGCCGACCGCCTCTCCGCGCCTTCCGATGCCCTCTCGTTTCGCAAGGTCCTTTCCGGGCGTCTGGCCGATCTCCCCGAAGCGGGGCGAAACGTCCTCGAAATCATCGCGGTCTTTGGACGCCCAATCCCTCTTTCCCTCCTTTGCGAACTCCTTCCCCCTGAAACCGACTTCGACACGATCGATCGACTCGGGCGGCTCAAATGGGTACGGACCACGCAGCGGGAAGGGGCCGACACGCTCGACATCTACCACGACCGGATCCGGGAGACCCTCCTCTCCCTCCTCTCCGAGGAAAAGAAGCGGGAGATCCACCGTTCGTTGGCCCGGATGCTCGAGAGCATCGCCCCGGAGCAGGCCGAGGCCCTCTCCCGCCTCTTCGAAGGGGGCGGGGAGCGGGAGAAGGCCGCCCGCTACGCACGAGAGGCCGCGAACCGGGCCTTTGCCGCCCTCGCTTTCGATCGGGCCGCCTTCCAACTCCGCCGGGCGATCACGCTCGATCCGGAACGTCACGACACCTGGGAGCTTCGGGCCCGTCTGGCCGAAGCCCTCTTTCACGCCGGAAAAGGGGTGGAATCGGCCTGGATCTACCTCGAAGCTGCGGCCCGTTGTCCCGAGCGCACCACGGCTTTCCACTTCCGGCGCCTCGCCGCGGAGCAGTTCCTTCAAAGCGGCCATCTCGCCGAAGGACGAGCACGCATGGAAGAGATCGTCGAGGCGGCCGGGATGAAGCTATCCCGGCATCCCCGCCGCACGATCCTCCTCGTGCTCCTGCGGGCCCACTACCTCTCCCTGCGGGGACTTCACTTCAAGGAGCGCAGCGAGGACGAGGTTCCCCCCGAGGATCTCCTGCGTATGGATGTCTGCCGCTCCGTGGCCCTCGGTATGACGATGTGGGATGCGATCAATGCCGTCAACTTTGCGGGACGGATGCTCCTCCTTGCGCTGCGCCGCGGAGAACCGACCCGGCTGGCGATCGCGATGACGCTCGTGGCCAACATCCTCGTTTCTCGCGGCAGCCGAAGGATTCAGAGGATCCGGCGTCTCCTGGCTGCAGCGGAACCCCTGGCGCAGAAGATCGGACGCCCCGATCTCATCGGTCGGGTCCACCTCTCCCGCGGTCTGGCCGCCTACTACATGGGCAAGTGGACTGCGGCCCGCGCGCAACTCGAGGCGGCGGAGCAGATCTTCCGGACCCGTTGCTCCGGGGTTTTCGCCGAACGGACGATGGCCCAACTCTTCACGATCGGTACGCTCTTCTATCTCGGAGAGCTTCACGAACTCTCCCAACGGCTCCCCCTGCTCATCCAGGAGGTCCAGGAGCGCAACGACCGTTCGACCCTCGTCTTTCTCCACTGCTGGCGCGCGCTCGTCGAACTCTTCGTGTCCGACGACGAAACCGCGGCCCGCGAGGAGATCGCCACGGCGCTCGCCCTCTGGCCCCCGGTGGAACGCTACGGCTTCCATATCCAGCACTACTGGGGCGTGCGCAGTGGAATGCTGATCGATCTCTACGCCGGAAAACCTGCCCAGGCCGCGGAACGCCTGGCGACCTTCCTCCCCGCGATCCGGAACGCCCTCATCCTCTTGAGTCAGATGGAGTCGATCCAGATCCACTACCTGAGCGCCTGCGCCCGGATCGCCCAGGCACACGGCAGGCGGCTCTCCACGTGGGAGCGCCTTGCCCTCAGGCGGGAGATCGCCCGGATCGAACGAGAGCGAATCCCCTGGGCGCAGCCCCTTGGGCATCTCCTCAGGGCCGCCGTGACGCTCCGGCAGGGGGGAGGGCGGGAGCGGGCCATCTCCCTGCTCGGGCAGGCGATCGATCGATTCGAGGCGGAGGGGATGAAACTCCACGCCCTCGTGGCCCGCTACCACATGGGGCCCCTTCTTGGCGGGGCGCAGGGGGAAAAGCTACGAGAATCGGCCAGTAGCGCCATGGCGGAAGGGGGAATCCGAAACCCCGGCCGCTTCGCCGCGATGGTCGTCCCCCTCGAAGCGTAGCGGCCCTCCCGGTCGATCACAGGCGAGGAGAAGGCAACGCCGGTCCAGGACGATGGGCGTGACACCCGAACCCTCGATCACCAGCTCGCCTGGAGCGTGATGAAAAAGTTACGTCCTGCTCCCGGGAGTGGTTCTCCCGCTTGAAGGTCAGGGCTTGCCACGCGATTCATGCCGGAAAGATGATCGTGGTAGCGTTGGTTCGTAATATTTTCGACTCCTGCGCCGAGGGAAAGTGCGTTTTTCCAATACACCTGGAAGAAGAGGTTCCCAAGGGCATATCCGGAAGAGGGGGACTCGTTGTTCGTTGCTGAGACGGCATGCTGGGGTGCAACGAAGACACCTTCCGCAGAGATCGAGAAGGCGGAACGACGGTAGGAAATTCGCGACCGTCCATTCAATGGGCTGATTCGATAGAGATCATCGTCGATGTCCTGCCGCTTGCCTCGAACATAGTTGAGGATCCCCTGCACGAACCAATGGGGGAGGGGAGAAATCCCGACACTCAGATCGATCCCTTGAAAGAGGGCATCGACATTGCTCCAGCGCAGAGGCGTGGGATCCCCGTTGACATTGCTCACCATTTCGGCCTCGGAATCGATCTGACCCGGCGTTTCATCGAAAGGAACCCCTGTGATGTATCCATCGACCTTCCGGAAGAAAATCCTGGAGGAGAGCAAACTTCGTTCTCCACGCCAGAGGAGGCCGAAAGCCGCTTCGTTGGAAATCTCGGGATCGAGTTCGATCGTCCCGACATAATTGTTGCCGTCGGCCAGCCCGGCCGTTACCTCGAGGGGAATCCAGGCGTACCGCTCCAGATAGGATGGCGCTCGTCCCTTGCGTCCCCCTTCGAGCCTCAGAGCAAGATCTCCACGGTCGAAACGGATCTGCTGATTCCGAAGAACGAGGAATTCCAGCTTTGCCACGAGATCGAACATATTGGCGACCTGATTCCGCTCTGCTGCGTTGAAGGCGTCCTTCAGGGCATGGGCTGGGGGGGGGAGCATCTCGGAGATATCGACCTGTCCGGCATCCATCGCGACCCGGGTGTAGCGGCCTCCGAGTTCTCCTCTCCACCGGGGGTGCAACGATCCTCGTAGGACCCCGAAGAGCGAGAAACGATCCCGACTGACGTCATTGAACGCATCGACGAAGAACGCTTCGGAGTTCGGATTGAGAATTCGCATGTCGTGATTCTCGAAACGACCATCCAATCCGAATTTGGCTTCATTCTCACGCGCGAAGGGAATGGCCGTGGAGAGATCGAAATCGAGGGTTTTGGCCGACACATCCGCCAGCCGATATGCCATAGGGTCCTCCGGAGAAGGACGGACGGAGAAATTGTCCATCTCGTGATCCCCGCTCATTGCGGAGACCCGAGCCTCGAGGAAGAGATCCTTTCCCCGGGTTCCATGGTGATATTCTCCTGCAACACGGTTGGTTTTCACGAATCGGATATCCATCGGAAGGACAGGATTCCCCGATGCCTTCGTATCGTTTCGCAGGAAACGAAGGGAGAATCCATGTTCCTTGAAGCGTCCCTGGTACGTGGCGCCATAGGTGTAGCGCTCATGGCTGCTGGCGGGGATCTCTCCACCAGGAAAAGAGATCGAATCCCCTCGATCGAGGCTTCCCTGGAGTTCGATACGATGATGCCGGCTGGCACCAGAGAGTTCGGTTCCTGCCGTTAGACCCCGATCGATACCCCGAAAGGCGAGATTCGTCGATCCTTCGAAGAGAAAGGGTGTCTCCTTGGCGAAGTGATGTCCCACGGTATGGGCCGTGACGAAACCTCCGATCGTCTCGGCGCCTCTATCGACCGATGCAATCCCCCGGCTCACTTCGAGAGAGCCGAGGAGGACCGTGGGAAGTTCCTGGAGGGGGGGATCCATCCAGTTGGGTCCTACGGGTTCGATCGGCATCCCTTCGATACGAACCGGGATGCGGGGACCAAACATTCCCCGGAGTTGAATCTGGGAACTCACCGGACCATTGTCGTTGACCGCACCACCCGGTACTTCTCTCACGAGGTCCACGGCTTCTGGAGCAGGTCGTTGACCTGTACTCCTCACGACCCATGTCGAATCCTTCCGTCGCTCCCGGACCAGAATCGCTGGCGCCGTTACGACAGGAGCGGAAGGCTCTTCTCCCCCCTCCGGCGCGGCTTCCTCGCTCGTCGATTCCTCGGCCTCATGCTCTTGTCCCTTTTCCTGCGCGAGCAGAAGGGAAGACCCAACGAAGAGGATGCCTAGAACAGAGCAAACGATTTTCGATCGCATCGAGATTCCTTCCATACGCCCATCCCTATGGACAGGACAATTTTTCATGAGTGACTGAATTCGGTCAAGCCTGTAGTATAAGTGATTTTCAAGGCATCACTCATACCCAGCACTTGAAAGTGGGTGTGAGTCAGCGTAACTCTTGAAAAAATACTGGTGGATCTTCAATTTTGCTACAGGGGGTAAGAGGTTGTGTGGAAGCGATCAAATCGGGTGATTTCGACGTGAAACTCTTGCAGAGATCAATCCTGCGATTGCCCTGGATTTTTTCGAATCCGTGAACGGTTACGCCGCCTCAACGGGGAACGAAACGCACGAAGATCCAGCCGTTGCCGGCACCGTTCCCATTGTCGTCCCCCCACGATCTGGCGGAATTCACCCAGTAGGCGCCGTTGAAGTAGCCGTTGCCATTCCCTTCCCCGCCGCCGTTGATGCTCCCGCTCCAGCAGCTTCGGTACCACCAGGGGGTGTTCGTGTAGAAGGTGGCGCAGTTGCCCCCATCCACGGCATCGTTGTCGTGGTCGTAGGTGGAGAAGGGACTCCCGTTGTGGTAGGACCAGAGCCCCGCCGTCGTATTCCCGATTTTCTCCCGGTAGTTCGTGAGCTGGAGGTTGTACTCCCCCCCCTCCGCGTCGAGGTCGTAGTCGGCGTAGAAACGCTGGTCGATCGGGCTTCCGTAGTCGTTGGCCCAGTCGTAGCGGATCTCGTCGCCGAGCCGTTCCCAGTGCTCGAGGCCGAGGTAGTAGTTGAACGCCTCGAGGTCGGGGCCAAGGGTCCCGTTGAAGCGGGGTTCCGTAGAGATGGCCATCTCCCATCCGAGGTTCGTGACCGGCTTGTGCGTTCCTCCCCGCAGATTGCTCCACACGAGCGTCCACCCCCCACCATCGGTCGTGAGATCGCAATAGACACGAAACGGCTCCTGCACACCGTCATCGCCGTCCGGGTCGATCGTATAGATGCCGTCCTCGAGGGGCGGACGGACATCGGTCGTCAACTCCTTGATCTGCGTGCAGGAGCGCAGGATGTCACACGCATCGCCGATGCGATCCCCATCGTCGTCCGTCTGGAAGGGGTTTTGAACCTCGGGACAGTTGTCCTGCGCATCGGGAACCCCATCCCCGTCGGTGTCCTGATTGCATCCCCCCTGCCCCGAAAGCGCCAGCCCGAGGAGAAGGGCCAGAAAGGGTGTCCATCTTCTCCTTCTCATCGCATCCTCCCTTGTCAAAGCCATGGAATGGATCTCGATCGAGCATCCCTCGTCGAGCCGTAGCGCATTTCGACGACGTTGTCAAGAGACGCGAAACCCTCGCTACCCAGCCTTACTACCAGGTCCCCGTGATTCCCTTGATGAAGTCGTAGGGGTAGCCGAGATCGAAGGCACTCGCCTCGTCCAGGCGCCGGCGTTGCTCCTCGCTGAGCGAGATCTCCGTGGCCTTGAGGTTGTCTTCGAGCTGCTCGAGGGATCGGCAACCGAAGATCACGGAGGTGACGGTGGGTTGATGGAGCAACCACGCCAGGGAGACCTGCGCGGGTGTGGCTCCGATCTCGTCGGCGATTTCGGATACCCGGTAGATGATCCGCCAGTTGCGTTCGGTGTCGAACGATTCGTAGCGCGCCCGCCACCGCTCCTGGGCCAGCCGGCTGCCGGGGGGAGGCGCCATCCCCTGACGGTACTTCCCCGTGAGGAACCCACCGGCCAGCGGAGACCAGGGGAGGATGCCGATTCCATATTCCCGGCAGAGGGGGACGAGTTCCCGCTCGAGATCCCGGATCACCAGGCTATACTGCGCCTGGAGCGACACGAAGGGGACAAGCGAATGCTTCTCGCTCGTCCAGAGCGCCTCCATGAGCCGGTAGGCCGTATAGTTGCTCGCGCCGATGTAGAGCACCTTCCCCTGCCGGATGAGATCGTCGAGCGCGCGGAGCGTCTCCTCGATCGGCGTCTCCGTGTCCTGCATGTGGATCTGGTAGAGATCGATCCGGTCGGTCTTGAGCCGCCGGAGGCTCTCCTCCACGCAGCGCATGATCCGGTAGCGTGAGGCCCCCTTGCCGTTGGGGCCCTCCCACATCGTGAAGCGGAACTTCGTGGCCAGGATCACCTCGTCACGTTTGCGCTCCTTCTCGAACCACCGCCCGATCACGCGCTCGGAGAGGCCGTGCTGGCCGTAGATGTCCGCGGTGTCGAAGAAGTTGACTCCCGCTTCGAGGGCGCGGTTCATGAGCTGGAAGGCCGTCTTCTCGTCGCAACCGACCTTGTGCATGAAGGAGTTCTCGTCCGCTTCACCAAAAGTCATCGCACCGAGACAGAGGGAAGAGACTTTCAGGCCGCTTCTTCCGAGTCTTCGATATTCCATCGCTTCGATCCTCCTTGGGTCGTTGGGGGGCGGTAGCCCTTCATCTTCTTCGGTGTCCTCGCCAGGTGGACACACCCCTTCGCAGGGAAGCGTCATCCCTCCGTTTTCGTCTGGGGGGGGACTTCCTGGAGTGCGCGTTCGGCGATTCCGTTCGTCTCCGCGAGGAGGCGCTCTGCGCTTTCGAGGAGGCGCCGGCATCGCTGCCGCATCTCCTCGACGAAGGTTTCGTCCCCGATCTCGCGGAGATTGATGAGGACGTTCCAGACCCCTCCTCGCACGCCGGCGTAGGCGACGGCGCATCCCACCGCTGCGTCGGAGAGGGAGGCGGCAAGGCCCATCCTGGCGGCATCCCGGCATGCCGTCATCGCATCGAGCGCGGCGGTGGCGGTGGCAAGCGGCACCTCCACCGCGACCTCGAGCCCCGCCTCGATCCGCTCCGCACGAACGCGTTTCTCCTCGGGGGTTCTGCGGGGAAGGCGCATCGCTTCCATGTAGGCGTTGAAGGCGTGGGTGTCGTCATCGACGGCGGAAAGGAGACGTTCCTTCGCTTCCTGGGCCCGGCGGGCGACATCGAGGAGCGCTTCGGCATCCTCCCCCCCCTTCCCATGCGTGAGGTTGGCGACCATCGCGCCGAGTGCCGCGCCGAGCGCGCCGGCAAGCGCGGAGACGGAGCCCCCCCCTGGCGCAGGGGTGTCGCGGGAGACCTCGTCGGTGAAATCGACCACACGCTTCGAGACGAGTTCCCCGGGTGCCGGAAGCCCGAGCACCTTCTTCTCCACCTCGAAGGGCGCCACGTCGCTCAGCCCCATCGAAAAGACCGCCGTATCGAGGATGTCGGAGGGGGGGACGAAGGGGGAACGACCCTGGCGTTCGAGGTAGAAGACCCCGGCCGCATGGAGGGTCCGGTAGGGGACGACCCCCACGATCTCGCTCCCGGTCACGACCAGCCCCCGCTCCGTGGCCAGACGCCGGGCCTCTTCGAGGACGAGGTGGGGCGGGGTGACCTTGTCGTTCGTCAGGTTGATCGAGAGCTGGGCCCGCCCGTACTCCGCCACGTACCAGCCGATCGCCTTGCAATGACGGAATCTTCCGGCACGGCGTACCGTCTTGCCGATCGGGTCCTCGATCTTCTGCCCCCACATCGCGAAGAGTTCGGCCAGATCGTAGCCGTGTGCGTCCCGACAGTGGGCCTGCGTCTCCTCGATCGTCGTTCCCACGAAGTCGCAATTGCCACAGGGGAAGAAGCCGGGCGCATACTTCATGATCTCGCCGCGGTAGTAGAAGGGCGTTGGATTCGGTTTGCGCGCCGCCCGCCCCCGTTCGCGCAGCTCGAAGGCGATATCGGTGGCCGCGGCCTTGTCGCGCGTGTTGAGCGTGATGTTGTAGGCGATCAGGAACTCCCGCGCCCCCACGCATGTCGCGCCCGCCGTGGGGTGGAAACGGGCCGGGCCGAAATCGGGCGCCCAGGCGGGATCAGCGAGTTTCTTGGCCAACCCCTCGTACTCCCCCTTCCGGATCTCGGCGAGATTCCTCCGCTGCGGCCGGGTGGCGGCATATTCGTAGAGGTAGACGGGGATCTCGAGTTCACGTCCGATCCGTTCCCCCACCTTGCGCGCAAGCGCCACGCAATCGTCCATCGTCACCCCGGCGACCGGCACGAAGGGACAGACATCGGTGGCCCCCATCCGGGGGTGTGCGCCATGGTGCGTGCGCATATCGATCACCTGGGCCGCGGTGGCTGCCGCCCGGAAGGCGGCTTCGGCCACCGCATCGGGAGGACCCACGAAGGTGACGACCGTCCGGTTCGTGTCCGCACCGGGATCGACGTCGAGAAGCCGGACGCCTGCAACCCCTTCGATCGCCTCCGTGATCTTCCGGATCTTCGCCGGATCGCGCCCTTCGGAGAAATTGGGAACACACTCCACGAGTCGTTCGGGCATCACCACCTCCTTGTTCCCGGCTGCGCGCTTCCTGCCGCTGCCATGGCTTGCTCCTGGCCCTATGGGCATCGAAAGCCGAAAAGCCGCATGGAGGGGAATTGTAGCCCTTGCCCGAGAGGAGGTCAAGTCGGCGACGTGAGGTGCCTCGGAACGACGGACAAAGTCCGCTTCCGGAGCCCAGGAGGCGGCCGTCGCGCCGACGGCAGGGGGACCGGCGAGGCGGCGGCACTAAAGCCACAGCTTCCCGCCGTCAACTGCAACGGCTGATCAGGCAGTGTTCGCCTTTTCGGCTAGCCACACTTCCGCGAACCGTATTCTTTAACAACCTCCAAGACCAATTCTATCATTCGATTGTTGCCAGCCGTCCGAAATTCATCCTTTTGAGGATCATCGAGCAGGCTGTGTGCCTTCTCCCTTGGGTTGTCAAACGCAAATAGGATAGATGCCCTATCCATACCGAAATACTGGGCAACAGCAAATGTCGCTGCTGTTTCCATATCCACAGCAGCATATCCCGCTTGGAACCATGCCTCGACTTCTTCCATGCCCTCTGCAAAAAGCGCAGATGTCGTGTAGATTCGGCCTGTGTGTAGTTCCAATTCATCCAGTCGTTCACCTGACACCCATTCCTGAATAATGAGTGATGCTGTGACAGTCTCTTTCCCTGGATTATAATACTGCGAAGCCCCTTCACCACAGAACGCTTCTGTAGCTGTGAATAAATCTCCTGCTGCAATCCCATCAGCCAGCGCACCACAACAACCTGTCTGGATTACCAATGGCGTACCAAGTGTCCCAAAGACATGTACCACCTCTGAAGCCATTGGAGCACCATATACGGAAGCATATGCAACTGGATAAGCGTCCAGGTCGCCTATGAATACATCCTCAAGAATACCGTTGGGTGTTCCAACTTCAAGGACATTCGTGAAATGCTGTCGAAATGCTTGGTAGTGCCATTTGAGGTTTCGTGTTCCCCGCAGTATCAGTGCTATTGGAATTCTTTCCTCTGGAACGTTAATGAGTGAAAGCCAATCATTCCGTGTTAGATCTTTGAGCATTTGGCGTTCTCTTACTCATATGCGTCACACACTGCTTAATGTTTCAAATAAGGAAAAACGAGGAACGAGCGGGGCTTTTTGTAGTCCGAGTTAATTTGCCTTGTTAGCACTTTATTCACGCAATCAAAGAACCCGAATCTCCACAGCACTTTTTATATTTCTTCCCGCTACCGCATGGACAAGGAACGTTTCTTTGTGTTTGGTTCATCTTTACTAGTGCTAACGAAAAAGCTCAGCCGCACGCTGGAGCGCCATCGGAGGCGTCGGCTGCAGCGAGTATCAGGCGATGTCGTCCTTTTCCGATTTGGTTACTCGGCGTCGGATACGCATGGCTCCTGGAGTGATCACCGTAAAGGCTTGTTCCATCTCGCCGCCGTGTGCGGCCAAGGCAGAGACCACGCTCTCCGCCTTGCGGACTGGGGAGCTGCCGGCCAAGCGAACAAGGATAACCCCTCTCGTCATCCGTCCCTGACGAAATACGAGTTCACCAAAGTC